>NZ_JBFUIK010000009.1:0-133739 GCF_056401915.1 Cellulomonas sp. P4_D11
CTTGGAGGTCCACCAGTTGCCGTCGCCGTAGGCCCACGGCTCGTAGACGAGGTAGCCGTCCCAGGTGCCGTTGCCGTCGCGGTCGACGGCCAGCTGCACGCTCGGGCGCACGCCGGAGTAGGAGGCGAAGTCGATGCTCGTCGACACGGCGTCGGAGAGCGGGAAGCTCGCCGCGACGTAGCCGGCGGCCTTCGACTGGGTCAGGCCGGGGTTGGCCGTGCCCGCCTCGGTCCACACGTGCAGACCGTTCTTGACGTACTCGTGGTGACCGAAGGTGCGGTCCTCCATGGCCCACCCGGCAGCGACCTTGTCGGTCGAGTGGACCGACGTCACGGCGAGGGGCGCGACGACCGCGGCGGGCTCGTCGACGACCGGCTCGGTGACGTCAGCCGGCACCTCCTCGGCGATCGCGGGGGCGTCGTCGACGACGGTCTCGTCGGCGGGGGCCTCCTCAGCGGGGGCCTCCTCGGCCGGCGCCTCGTCGACAACCTCTGCCGGCGCCTCGTCGGCGACGACGTCGCTGTCGACGGGGGCGGTCTCGTCCAGCGCCGCGCCGTCGTCGACCAGGACGACGTCCTGGGCGGTGCTGCTCTCCGACGTCTGGTCGGAGTGGTCGCTCGCCATCGCCGGCACGGCGACGGCGCTGAGCAGCGCTGCGCTCGTGGCGATCGCGCCGATCCGGTACTTGGTGCGGTTCACGGTCGTTCCTCCCTGTGCGGGTTCTCGACCCGCGTATCCCTGGTGCATCTGCACCGATGACTCCATACTGGTACCCCGGTATACCGGTATGCAGGGACCTTGGTCCTGACTTTGGTCCTCCGTCGACCTGCGGCGCCGGGCTACCCTCGGGAGTCGTTCCAGAGCCGTAGGAGCTGTCCGTGCCACTGAGTCCGCCGAAGGAACCGCTCCGGCTCACGTCGTTGACCGACCAGCTGGTCACGACGGTCCGCTCCGCGATCGTCAGCGGGGACCTGCAGCCGGGGGAGACCCTCCGCGAGGCGGAGCTGGCCGAGACGCTCGGCGTCTCACGCACCCCGGTGCGGCAGGTGCTCCAGCGGCTGGCGGAGATCGGCCTCGTACGCATCGACGTCGGCCGCCGCTACACCGTCGCGCCCGTCGAGCCCGCGCGGCTCCAGCAGATCGTCGTCGTGCTCGCGGAGCTGTTCGGCCTGGCGACCCGGCTGGCGGCGCCGAACCTGACCGACGAGGACCGGGAGTGGGTCGCTCAGGCGGGCAGCGGCGCCCTCGCGTCCGCCCCCGTCGCCCCCGGGTTCTTCGACCTGATCCTGGAGCGCTGCGACAACGCGGTGCTGGTGGAGAGCGTCGACCGGTACCGCGTGCACGTCACCCGCATGCGGGCGCTCGTCGGCGGGGCGCCGGAGCTGGAGTCCCGGCGGATGGCGGCGATCCTCACCGAGGTGCCCCGTCGCGACGCCGACGCCCTGGCGGTGCTGGCGCGCGACATCTTCCTCGAGCACGGGACCGAGCTCGTCGCGACCGTGGCGGCACAGGCACGGGCACAGGCGTAGGTCAGGCGACGCCCTGGCTCACAGCCTGACGACGGTCTTGCCGGTCGTCTCGCCGCGCATCATCGCGAGGAACGCGTCGACCGCATGGTCGAGGCCGTCGACCACGGTCTCGTCGTAGGAGATCTGCCCGGTGGTGAACCACTCGCGCATGTCGGCCAGGAACGCCGGGTAGTGCTGGGTGTGGAACCCGACGGTGAAGCCCCGCAGCGTCAGCCCCTGCTGGATGATCCGCGCCATGTTGCGCGGGCCGGGCTGCGCCTGCTCCTCGTTGTACCCGGAGATCGCCCCGCAGACCGCGACGCGCCCGTCCCGGTTCAGGGTGCCGAGGGCCGCCTCGAGGTGCACGCCGCCGACGTTGTCGAAGTACACGTCGATCCCGTCCGGTGCCGCGCTGCGGAGCTGCCGGTAGACGTGTCCGTCCTTGTAGTCGAAGGCGGCGTCGAACCCGTACCTCTCCTGCACGAGCGCGACCTTCTCGGCCGACCCAGCGGACCCGATCACGCGCGACGCGCCCTTCAGCCGCGCGATCTGCCCGACCATCGACCCCACCGCGCCGGCCGCCCCGGACACGAACACGACGTCGCCGGGCTTCATCTGCGCGATCTCGAGCAGCCCGAGGTGCGCGGTGAACGCCGTCATCCCGAGCACGCCGAGGTAGGCCGACAGCGGGACGCCGCCCGGGACCACGCGGAACCGGCCGACCTCGCCCTGCGCCACGTCCCGCCACCCGAGGTCGTGCGTCACGGCCGCGCCGACGGGGACCGCGTCCGAGGTCGACGCGACGACGCGCCCGACCGCCCCGCCCGTCATCGTCGCGCCCAGCGCGAACGGCGGCGTGTACGACTCCTCGTCGTTCATGCGGCCGCGCATGTACGGGTCGACGGAGAGGAACTCGTTGGCCACCCGGACCTGGTCCGGGCCGAGCTCCGGCAGGTCGACGGTCACGGTGCGGAAGTCCTCGGGGACCGGCCACCCCTGCGGCCGACGGACGAGCTGGACCTGCGTGCTGATCGACATGCCCCGAGTCTGCGCCGGGCGGGCCCGCTCAGCCCGTCGACCGCTCACCAGTCGTGCACGGTGCCGTCCTTGAGCCGGTTGAACGGCAGGTAGGCGGGCACGTACGGATAACCGGCCGCGGCCTCGTCGTCGTAGCTGACCCCGAGCCCGGGCTCGTCGCCCGGGTGCAGGTAGCCGTCCGTGAACGAGAACGACTGCCGGAACACCTCGTTCGTGCGCGCGCCGTGCTGCATGTACTCCTGGATGCCGAAGTTGTGGATCGCCAGGTCGAGGTGCAGAGCCGCGGCCATGCCGACCGGGGAGATGTCGGTCGGCCCGTGGATGCCCGACTTGATCTGGTACTGCGCCGCGAAGTCGAGGACCTTGCGCAGCGCGGTGATCCCACCCGTGTGCGTGACCGCGCCACGCACGTAGTCGATGAGCTGCTCGCGCACCAGCGTCTGGTAGTCCCAGACGGTGTTGAACACCTCGCCGATCGCCAGCGGCGTGGTCGTGTGCTGCCGGACCAGGCGCAGCGCCTCCTGGTTCTCGGCCGGCGTGCAGTCCTCGAGCCAGAACAGGTCGTAGGGCTCGAGGTCCTTGCCCAGGCGCGCGGCCTGGATCGGAGTCATGCGGTGGTGCCCGTCGTGCAGCAGCGGCAGCTCGGGCCCGAACTCGTGACGGACGGCCTCGAACACGCCGGGGATGTGGCGCAGGTAGGCCCGCGTGTCCCAGTCCTCCTCGGCCGGCAGCGGGATGCGCTGGGCAGGCTCGTAGTCGTACCGGCCCGACGACGACGGCTGCGCGGCCACGCCGTAGACCGCGTCGATGCCCGGGACGGCGGTCTGCACGCGGATGGACCGGTAGCCGAGCTCCTGGTGGTGGCGGATCGAGTCGAACAGCTCGGGCAGGTCGCGACCGCTCGCGTGCCCGTAGGCCATGATCCCGGTCCGGCTGGCGCCCCCGAGCAGCTGGTAGAGCGGCAGCCCGGCGATCTTGGCCTTGATGTCCCAGAGCGCCACGTCGACGGCGGCGATCGCGGCCATGGTCACCGGCCCGCGCCGCCAGTACGCCGAGCGGTAGAGGAACTGCCAGGTGTCCTCGATCCGGTGCGCGTCACGCCCGATCAGCAGCGGCACCACGTGGTCCGCGAGATAGGACGCCACCGAGAGCTCGCGGCCGTTGAGCGTCGCGTCCCCGAGCCCGACCACGCCGTCCTCGGTGGTCAGCCGCAGGGTGACGAAGTTGCGGTCCGGGCTGCTGACCAGTACCTCGGCCGAGCGGATGGCGGTACCACGGGCGTTCGTCGTCGTCCCACCCGGTGTCAGGTCCTCGTGGCCCGTGGACATGCGTGCTCCGTCCGGCCGACGACGGCGTCGGCGCGCTCGTGATGTGTCGGGCGGCTCACCGCCCCCTGCGTGCGGGTCCACCGTAGGGGCTGGGCCGTCTCAGCCGGCGCGCAAGAAACGCCGTGACGCCGCGCGCCCCGCGCGGAGAGGATGCGCTGATGCTCCCGCTCGCCGAGATCGCCCGGGTCGACGTGACCGTCGACGAGTCCTGGCGCAGCCCCGTGGCCGATGCCGTCGCCGACCGGTGGGGCATCGCGCCCGGCGCCGCCAGGTGGAAGCGGTCGAGCGCGACCCACGTCTTCGTCGTGCCGCCCGGCGTCGACCCGCGCGGCGTGATGTACCTGCGCTTTGTCCCGGCGTCCTTGCGGACCGTCCGGGACCTGGAGGCTCCCGCGCGGCTGCTCGCGGCGTGGGCGTCGCACGGGTCGACCGTCGCGCCGGTGCCGTCTGCGGCCGGGCGCCTCGTGGAGACCGTGCCGACCGAGCTGGGCGACGTGCACGCCACTGCCGTCCCGGCAGCCCCCGGGGTGGAGCTCGGGCTCGACGACCTCACGCCGGCGCTCGCCGCCCGCTGGGGAGCCGCGCTGGCGCGACTGCACCGCGACGCGCCCGCCCTCGGTCCCGCCCGCGAACCTCCGCCACTCGACCTGCCGGCGCTCGCGCGGGCCTGCGCCGACGCCCCCGACGTCCTGGTCGCGGCCCGTGCCGTCCTCGCCGACGCGGACGAGCGGCGGCTCCCGCACGGCACGCTCCACGGGGACTTCGAGCTGGACAACCTGCGGTGGAGCGGCGGTCGACCGGTCGCGTTCGACGCCGACGAGGCGCGCACCGGCCCGTTCGTCCAGGACATCGCGTCGGCCGTCCGCGACCTCGTGGGTGACCAGCCCGTCGGGGTGGCGCACCCGGAGCTCCTCGCGGAGTTCGTGGCCGGGTACCGGACGGTCCGGCCGCTCGGGGACGACGAGGTCGCTGCGCTCCCGCTCCACAGCGCGGTCGTCGCGGTCCGCGGGCTCGCCAGCCTGGCGCACCTGGAGGTCGACGGTCCGGCCGCAGAACCTCCGTGGTCGGTCGACCTACGGGCTTCGCTCGTCGCTCACCGGCACGGGTTGCGCGCACGCGTGCTGGCCGCGACGGTGGGCCGATGACGCTCACGGAGCTCGACCTGTCCCAGCTGCGGCGAGCGGTCGAGCTCGCCCGCGAGGCCCTCGACGACGGCGACGAGCCTTACGGCTCGGTGCTGGTCGACGCAGGCGGCCGGGTCCGCTTCGAGGACCGCAACCGCGTCAAGGGTGGCGACGAGACCCGCCACCCGGAGCTCGAGATCGCCCGCTGGTCGGCCGCCCACCTGACACCGGACGAGCGCGCGTCGTCGACCGTCTACACGTCGGGCGAGCACTGCCCGATGTGCGCGGCAGCCCACGCGTGGGTCGGCCTGGGCCGGATCGTCTACGCGACGTCGGCCGAGCAGACCGCCGCGTGGCGGGCGGAGTGGGGCATCCCCGCCGGGCCGGTCGCCGTCCTGCCGATCACCACGGTCGCGCCGGGCATCCCGGTCGAGGGCCCGGTCCCCGAGCTCGCCGACGAGGTCCGCGAGCTCCAGCGCCGCCGGTTCGGGAAGGCCTGACCGGCAGCGTCAGGCCGGTTCGCCCTCGCCCGCCAGAGCCGCCAGCAGTCCCGGTCCGTGCCGCTCGAGCTTCGCGGCGCCGATCCCGCTGATCCCGCCGAGGGCCTCGAGCGACGTCGGCCGCTGCGTCACGACCTCGCGCAGCGTGGCGTCGTGGAACACCACGTACGCCGGCACGCCCTGCTCCTTCGCGACCCCCGCCCGCCACGCGCGCAGCACCTCGAACAGCTCGAGCGCGTCGTCGGACAGGTCGGCGGCAGCGGTCGGCCGGCCGGAGCGCGACCCGCGGGCCCGCACCACCTTCTCCGTCTCGCGCCGCAGCCGGACCTCGCGGGCGCCGCGCAGCACGTCGGCGCTGTCGGGTGCCAGCCGCAGGGTGCCGTAGCCCTCGGTGTCCACGCCGAGCAGCTCCATCGCGAGCAGCTGCCGCACGACCCCCCGCCACTCGCCGTCGGAGAGCTCCTGCCCCACGCCGAACGTCGAGAGCGACTCGTGCCCGAGCTGCGTGATCCGCGGCGTGACCTTGCCGCGCAGGATGTCGACCAGGTGCCCGACGCCGTACCGCTGCCCGCGCTGCTCGAGCCGGACGACGGTCGACAAGAGCTTCTGCGCCGCGACGGTTCCGTCCCACGACTCGGGCGGGCTCAGGCAGGTGTCGCAGTTGCCGCAGGGCTCGGACGGCTGGCCGAAGTAGTTGAGCAGCTGCACCCGCCGGCACGAGACCGTCTCGCAGAGCGCGAGCATCGCGTCCAGGTGGGCGGTCAGCCGACGCTTGTGCGCCGCGTCGCCCTCGGACGTGTCGATCATGCGGCGCTGCTGCACGACGTCGGCCAGCCCGTACGCGAGCCAGGCCGTCGACGGCAACCCGTCGCGGCCCGCGCGGCCCGTCTCCTGGTAGTAGCCCTCGACGGACTTGGGCAGGTCGAGGTGAGCGACGAATCGCACGTCGGGCTTGTCGATGCCCATGCCGAACGCGATGGTCGCGACCATCACGATCCCGTCCTCGCGCAGGTACCTCGACTGGTTCCGGGCGCGCACCTGGCGGTCCAGGCCCGCGTGGTACGGCAACGCCGGCACGCCGTGGTCCACCAGGAACTGCGCGGTCTGCTCGACGGAGTTCCGGGACAGGCAGTAGACGATCCCGGCGTCGCCCTCGTGCTCGGTGCGCAGGAGGTTGAGCAGCTGGTCGCGCGGCTTGTCCTTCGGCGCGATCCGGTACTGGATGTTGGGCCGGTCGAAGCTGGCGACGAAGTGCTTGGCGTCCCCGAGCTGCAGCCGCTGCGCGATCTCCGCGTGCGTCTGCTCGGTGGCCGTGGCCGTCAGCGCGATCCGGGGGACCTCGGGCCAGCGCTCGTGCAGCATCGACAGCTGCAGGTAGTCGGGCCGGAAGTCGTGCCCCCACTGGGACACGCAGTGCGCCTCGTCGATGGCGAACAGCGCGACGGTCCCGCGGTCCAGCAGCTCGATCGTCTCGGGCACGCGCAGGCGCTCGGGCGCGAGGTAGAGCAGGTCGAGCTCGCCCGCGAGGTAGGCGTCCTCGACCTTGCGCCGCTCGAACGACTGCTGCGTCGAGTTGAGGAAGCCCGCCCGGACCCCGAGCGCGGACAGGGCGTCGACCTGGTCCTGCATGAGGGCGATCAGGGGGGAGACGACGACGCCCGTGCCCTGCCGGACCAGCGCCGGGACCTGGTAGCAGAGCGACTTGCCGCCGCCGGTGGGCATGAGCACCAGCGCGTCCCCGCCGCGGACCACGGTGTCGATGATCTCGGCCTGCTCGCCGCGGAAGGCGTCGTACCCCCACACGCTGTGCAGCACCTCGGCCGCCGCGGCCAGGGCCGCCTCGGGCTCGAGCACCTGGGCGACCTCGCGCGGGATGTCCGGGCGGGGCGGGGGAGCGGAACGCTCGCGACGCGCGGGCTCGTGCTCGGGCGGCGCGGCGTCGTAGAACGGGTCGAACGGCGGCTCCTCGTCCAGCGGCCAGTCCGGCACGTCCCCACCCCACCCGTCAGTCACGCCGCACACCCTACGTGCCGCCGCCGACGCCCGACGGCCCGCCGTCCACAGTGCTCCCGACGTCACCCCCGGCAGCGCGCGCGAGGTCCGGGGCGCTCCGTAGGGTGGGCCCATGGCTACCGCACTCATCACCGGCGCGTCCGCCGGCCTCGGTCTGGAGTTCGCCTGGCAGCTGGCCACGGCCAAGCACGACGTCGTCCTGGTCGCGCGCAACGAGGAGCGCCTGACGCGCCTCGCCGCGCAGCTCGAGGCGGCCGCGGGCATCCGCGCCGAGGTGCTTGTCGCCGACCTGTCCGTCCGCGCCGACGTCGAGCGCGTGGCCGACCGCCTCCGGGCCACCGAGCGTCCGATCGGCCTGCTGGTCAACAACGCCGGGCTCGGCCTGAACCAGCGGTTCGTCACCGGCGACCTCGAGGCCGAGGAGTCCGCGCTCGCGGTCATGGTCACCGCCGTGCTCGTCCTGTCGCACGCCGCCGCGGGCGCGATGGTCGAGCGCGGCCGCGGGGCGATCCTCAACGTCGCGTCCGTCGCCGCCCTGCTCGCGTCGGGCACCTACTCCGCGCACAAGGCGTGGGTCCGCGTGTTCACCGAGGGCCTCGCAGTCGAGCTGCGCGACACCGGCGTCACGGCGACCGCCCTCTGCCCGGGCTTCGTGCACACCGAGTTCCACGACCGCGGCGAGATCGACATGACCGCCTACCCCGAGATCGTGTGGCTGAACGCCGAGGACGTCGTGGCCACGGGCCTTGCCGACGTCCGCCGCGGGGCGGTGATCTCGACGCCGAGCCTGCGCTACCAGACGCTGTCGGCGCTCGCCCGCCTCGCCCCGCGCAGCGCCGTCCGTGCGTTCGGCAGGTACCGCCGGGCGTTCCAGGAGCAGGACGTCGACCTCCAGACCGCCGACTGAGCAGAGCGCCGACCGAGCAGGCCCGGCGGCCGCGCGGCCCCGGTAGCCTGGCCGCCGTGAGCACCGACCTCTCCCCGACGCCCCGCGAGCAGCTGCTCGAGCTCATCAAGACCCTCGCGGTCGTGCACGGGAAGGTCACGCTGTCGTCCGGCCGTGAGGCCGACTACTACGTCGACCTGCGCCGCGTGACGCTGCACCACCGCGCCGCGCCGCTCATCGGGCACCTGCTGCTCGACCGGCTCGAGGAGGTCGGACTGGGCACGGCGGAGATCGACGCCGTCGGCGGCCTGACCCTGGGTGCGGACCCCGTGGCGACGAGCCTTCTGCACGCCGCCGCGAGCCGCGGGCAGGACCTCGACGCGTTCGTCGTGCGCAAGGAGGCCAAGGCGCACGGCATGCAGCGCCGCATCGAGGGCCCGGACATCGCCGGCCGCAAGGTCGTCGTCCTCGAGGACACGTCGACCACGGGCGGCTCGCCCATCGCGGCCGTCGAGGCCGCGCGCGAGGTCGGCGCCGAGGTGCTGGGCGTCGCGGTGATCGTCGACCGCGCCACCGGTGCCCAGGCCAAGATCGAGGCGCTCGGCGTGCCGTACCACTACCTGTTCAGCCTGTCGGACCTCGGTCTGGCCTGACGCGGGTGGCGGACTCCGGCTTCCCGCTGCTGTTCGTCCTCGCCCTCGTCGCGGGCGTCGCGCTCCTCGTCGGCAGCATCTGGCTGCAGCACAAGCGGCACGAGCGGTTCCGGGCGTGGGCGCTCCGCAACGGCTGGACGTACGCGGAGTCGGAGCGCGAGCTGACGGACATCTCGCAGGGGCAGCCCTTCGGTCAGGGGAGCGCACGCCGGGCGACCGAGGTGCTGCGCGGCCCGTTCGAGTCGATGCCCGCCCTGTCCTTCACCTACGCGTGGACCACGGGCAGCGGGAAGAACCGCTCCACGCACCGCGCGCACGTCGTCGGCCTCGTCCTGCCGACGTACCTGCCCACCGTGGAGGTGACGCCGGAGGGGATCGGCGCGCTGCTGGCCAAGCTGGTGGGCGCCCAGGACATCCAGTTCGAGTCCGACGACTTCAACCGGGCGTTCCGGGTCGCCGCCTCCGACGCGCGGACGGGGCACGCGATCGTGCACCCGCGCCTGATGGAGCGGCTGCTGCGGCCCGACGCGCGCACGGCGGCCTGGCGGATCGACGGCACCTGGATCCTGTCGTGGGAGACCGGCACCACCGACCTGGACCGCCTCGCGCCGCGGCTCGGGTTGCTGTCGAGCATCGTGCGGTCGATCCCTCGGCACGTGTGGCAGGACCACGGCTACGACCCTGCGGAGCACACCATCTGACCGCGCCCGACGCTACGATCGCCTGACCTGCCCGACCTCTGAGAGGCCCTGCTGTGAGCACCGGTGTCATCGTCCTGATCGTCCTCGCCGTGATCGTCGTGATCGTGCTGATCTGGGCGGTCGCCACGTACAACGGCTTCGTGCGCCTGCGGAACCTGGTGCAGGAGGCCTGGCGGCAGATCGACGTCGAGCTGCACCGCCGGCACGACCTCATCCCGAACCTCGTCGAGTCGGTGAAGGGCTACGCGGCCCACGAGCGTGGGGTGTTCGACGAGGTCGCGCGCGCCCGCGCCGCCGCGGCCGCCCCGGGGGCGGGCCCCGCCGAGCAGGCTGTGCAGGAGAACCAGCTGACCCAGGCGCTCGGCCGGCTGTTCGCCGTCGCCGAGGCGTACCCGGTGCTGCGCGCGAGCGAGAACTTCCAGCAGCTGCAGGCCGAGCTGACCAACACCGAGGACCGCATCGCCGCCGGCCGCCGGTTCTACAACGCGAACGTCCGCGAGCTGAACACCAAGGTCGAGAGCTTCCCGCCGAACATCATCGCGGGCATGTTCCACTTCGAGCGGGCCGAGTACTTCGAGGCCGACGAGCCCAGCGTGCGCGCGGCGCCCGAGGTCAGCTTCTGACCCGTCAGGTCCGGGTCACGATCGACACGACGTCGGCGGCCAGCCCGTCGAGGGCCAGCAGGGCGAGCACGACGCGGACGAGCAGTTGCCCGAGGGCGCCCGACCACGCCCGCGCGAGGGCCGGGACCTGGGCGACGACGGTGGCCGCGACGACGAGCGGCAGGGAGACCGGGAAGCAGGCGAGGAGCCCGAGCCCGCCGACGACGACCACCACGCCGTCGAGCCACCGCGGTCGCGCCTCGCCGTACGCGTGCCACCGCTCGACCAGCGCCGCGGCCAACCACGCGCCGAAGCCGGGCAGCAGCGTGAACGCGACCACGGCGAACCAGGCCGGCTGCAGCACGCCGAAGTCGACCGACTCGGCGTCCTTGACGATGCTCGACCCCATCAGCAGCGCCCCGACCGCGCCGAAGGTCAGCGCGCGCTGCGTCGCGGTCCCGGGCAGCGCGTGCCGGACGCCCGCGTACACGAGCCCGCCCGCGGCGCCGGGGAGCGCGGTGAGCACCAGGAGGGCCAGGGTGCCGCTCGCCGAGATCACGCCGACGGTGGCGAGGTCGTCGGTCGTCATCCCCCGGGCGTGAGGGGACGTCGCGGCGAGCAGGCGCATGACGAGCCGGGCGAGCATGCCGGTCGCCACGCCGGCGACCAGGCCCGCGCCGGCACCGGCGGCGGCGGACCGCACGGTCCCTTCGACGACCGCGGCGCGACGGTCCGAGGCGGACGGGACGGCTTCCGCAGCGGACATCAGGGCCTCCGGACGGGCCGGCGGAGGCCCTGGCTCCAGGATGCTCCGGGGCCGGGTCGGGCGCTAGACGCGCTCGATCAGGTCCTTCACGGAGTCGAGGATCTCGGTCGGCCGGAACGGGAAGCTCTCGACGTCGGCCAGCCGGGTGGACCCGGAGAGCACGAGGAACGTGCGCAGCCCGGCCTCGATGCCCGAGACGACGTCGGTGTCCATCCGGTCGCCGACCATGACGGTGGTCTCCGAGTGCGCGTCGATCCGGTTGAGCGCGGACCGGATCATCATCGGGTTCGGCTTGCCGACGAAGTAGGGCTGCCGCCCGGTCGCCGCGCTGATCATGGCGGCGACGGCTCCCGTGGCCGGCAGGTCGCCGTCGGCCGACGGGCCGGTGACGTCGGGGTTGGTCGCGATGAAGCGCGCGCCACCCTGGATCAGCCGGATGGCCTGGGTGATCGCCTCGAACGAGTAGGTCCGGGTCTCACCGAGCACCACGAAGTCGGGCTGCGCGGCCGTGAGGGTGTAGCCCGCCTCGTACAGAGCGGTGGTCAGGCCCGCCTCGCCGATGACGTACGCGGAGCCGCTGGGCATCTGGTCGACGAGGAACTGCGCCGTGGCCAGTGCCGAGGTCCAGATGGCGTCCTCGGGGACGTCGATCCCGGAGGCGGCCAGCCGTGCGCGCAGGTCGCGCGTGGTGAAGATCGAGTTGTTCGTGAGGATGAGGAACGGGCGGTCGTTGTCGCGCAGCGCGCGCACGAACTCGGCCGCGCCGGGCAGCGCCGTGCCCTCGTGGACCAGGACGCCGTCCATGTCGGACAGCCACGACCGGATCTCCCGCGGCCCGTGGTGCGTCACGCGCCGAACGCCTTGCGCTCGACCTCGTCGCGCTCGGACTGCTCGTCGTAGCGCAGGTCGCGCCCGTCCTCGGTGATCTCGCCGGTCTTCTGGTGCCGACGCTTGCGCCACACCTCGATGAGCACCGGGACCACGGACATGAGGACGACGAGGACCAGCAGCGCCTCGATGTTGTCCCGGATGAACGCGATGTTGCCCAGCAGGTAGCCGAGCAGCGTCACGCCGCCGGCCCACAGGATCACGCCGATGGCGTTGAAGAACGCGAAGTGCCGGTAGGGCATCTTGCCGACGCCGGCGGCGACGGACGCGTACGTGCGCACGAACGGGATGAACTGCGCCACGATCAGCGTCCGGCCACCGTACTTGTCGAAGTACGCGTACGTCTGGTCGATGTACTTCTGCTTGAAGAACCGCGAGTCGGGCTTGCTGAACACCTTCGGGCCGAGCTTGCGGCCGATGAGGTACCCGGTCTGCGTGCCCGCGTAGGCGGTCAGGATGAGGATCGCGATCAGGGCCCCGATGTTGATCTTGATCTCGAGGTTGTCCTGGGCCACCAGGGCGCCGGCGGTGAACAGCAGCGAGTCACCGGGCAGGATCGGGAACAGCAGGCCGACCTCGATGAAGATGATCGCCATGATGCCGAGGAGCACCCAGGTCCCGAACGAGTCGATCAGGTGCTGCGGGTCGAGGAAGTCGGGGCCGAGGGCCCCGAGCGGTCCGGCGGCCGAGAGAGCGGTCGTCATCATGGCGCCCAGCCTACGGCGCCGCCCGTGGGCGGTCCGAGGGTGAGATGTGCGGACCCTGTGCGGTCCGGGATCTACCCATGCTGAACAATGGCGCCGTGCGCGCCACCGTGAAGGACGTCGCTGCCCGGGCGGGCGTGTCGCCCAAGACCGTCTCCAACGTCATCAACGGCGTCGTGTTCGTGCGCCCGGAGACGCGGGAACGGGTGGAGCGAGCCCTCGCCGAGCTGGACTACGTCCCCAACCTCGGGGCGCGGGGCCTGCGCAACGGTCGGTACGGCCTGATCGCGCTGGCCCTGCCCGACCTGTCGACCGCGTACTCCGCGGAGCTCGCGCACCACTTCGTCGAGGAGGGGCACGCGCGCGGCTGGTCGGTGCAGATCGAGGAGACGGCCGCCGAGCCGGCGCGCGAGCGGGCGCTTCTGTCCCGCGCCCGGTCCCACCTGGTCGACGGGCTCGTGCTCAACCCGGTGTCGCTGGCCGACTCGGCGGTCCCGGTGGTCGCGGGTCCGCTGCCCCCGACGGTGCTCATCGGCGAGGTGGTGCAGGACCGCGCGGACCACGTCGGCGTCGACAGCGTGCAGGCGGCGCAGGACATGACCGCGCACCTGATCGCGACGGGCCGCCGCCGCATCGCGATCGTCGGGACGCCGGGACTGATCGAGACGGCGGCGGCGCGCCAGCGCACCGAGGGGTACCGGCTGGCGCTGGCGGCCGCCGGCCTCGACCACGACCCGGCGCTCGAGATCCCGACGGCCGCCTGGACCACCGCGGAGGCCGTCGCCGCCGCCCGCGCGTTCCTGGCGAGCCACGAGGTCCCGGACGCCTTCTTCTGCTTCACGGACTCGATGGCGTTCGGGGTGCTCGGCGTGCTGTGGGAGAGCGGTCTGCGGATCCCCGACGACGTCGCCGTCGCGGGGTTCGACGACATCGCCGGCGCCCGGTACGCGGTGCCACCACTGACGACGGTGGCCTTCGACCTGAGGGCCTACACGACGACGGCGCTGGACCTGCTGAGCGACCGCATCGACGACCCAGGGCGCCCGGCCAGGCAGATCGTCTTCCCCCACCGCCTGGTGGTTCGCGCCAGCACCGGCTGAGGTCACGACCCACCTGACTGAGGTCGCGCGGACCTGTTGCGGATCCATTCCAACGATGTAATGCTACGAATCGGGCACGGCAACGACGCCGGACCTGCACCGGAAGTTGTGTCTCACGAAGGAGTGAGGGCATGGCACTGCACCATCGGCCGCGCACGCTCGCGGCACCACCCCCGCCCGGACAGGGCATCACGCGCCGCCAGATGCTGGTCGGCTCCCTCGCCGCCGTCGGCGGTGTCGCCGCGATCGGTTCGCTCGCCGGGTGCGCCCCGAACGCCTCGGCCGCGGACGGCGTCCGCCAGCTGGCGTTCTGGCACCTGCTCAGCGGCGGCGACGGCATCAACATGGCGGGCCTCGTCGACGAGGTCAACGCCCTGCACCACGGCTACGAGGCCACCCAGACCGTGCTGGCCTGGGGTGCGCCGTACTACACCAAGCTGGCCATGGCGAGCGTGGGCGGCCGCGCCCCCGACACCGCGATCATGCACGCCTCACGCGTGGCCGGGTACGCGCCGGGCGGGCTGCTCGATCCCTGGGACCTCGACCTGCTGGCCGAGAACGGGGTGCAGCAGTCGGACTTCCTCGACCGCGTGTGGGCCAAGGGCGGGCTGAACGGCAAGCAGTACTCGATCGCCCTCGACTCGCACCCGTTCATCATGATGTACAACCTCGACGTGGCCGAGAAGGCCGGGGTCCTCGGGTCCGACGGGCAGCTCGCGCCGATCGACAGCCCCGACCAGTTCCTCGAGGTCGCCCGGGCCATGCAGTCCGTCACGGGCAAGCACGGGCTGTCGTACGGCTACCTCGGTGACGGCGCCCAGATGTGGCGGCTGTTCTACACGTTCTACAAGCAGCACGGCGCCGACTTCGACCTCTCCGGCCCGCGGGCCGAGGTCGACCAGGACGCCGCGGTGTCGTCCCTCGAGTTCGTCCAGCAGCTGCTGGACGGCACGATCTGCACGGCGAGCGGCGACTACGGCACCGCCGTCTCCGAGTTCATGTCGGGAGAGAGCGGCATGTTCTTCACCGGCGTGTGGGAGCTGCCGACCGCCAAGAACGCCGGCATCAACTTCGACGCCCAGCCGATCCCGACCCTGTTCGGCACCCCGGCGGCCTACGCCGACTCGCACGCGTTCACGCTCCCGCACCAGTCGAGCCCGAACGAGCAGCAGCGCCAGGAGACGTACCGCTTCGTGGCGGACATCCTCACCAGCTCGCTGGCGTGGGCCGAGGCCGGGCACATCCCCGCGTTCCAGCCGGTCGTGCAGAGCCCCGAGTACCAGGCGCTCCTGCCGCAGGCGCACTACGCGCCCGCCGCCGAGATCCTCAACTACGACCCCGAGGCGTGGTTCACGGGCTCGGGCAGCGACTTCCAGAACTACTTCCTCGAGACCGTCCAGGGCGTCTACCTCGACAAGTCCGACGCCGCGGACGGCTTCAACGCCTTCGTCCGCCGCGTGAACGTCCAGCTCGCCAAGCCGAACCCCGTCTGACCGGAAGGAGTCGAACATGTCCACCGCAGCTCTCAGCGTCGCCACCGGCACGCGCGCAGGCTCGACGGAGCAGGTCCGGTCCGGCGCGCGTGACGCTCGCGCCCGCAACAACCGGATCGGCTGGGCGTTCGTCGCGCCCTTCGTCATCGTCTTCGCGATGTTCCTCATCTGGCCGCTCGTCCACGGCTTCTACCTCAGCTTCACCGGCGAGAGCATCACCGGCGCGAACGGCGAGCTCATCGGCTTCGCCAACTACGCCGAGGCGCTGCGCGACCCGATCATGTGGCGCTCGTTGCTCAACACCCTGTGGTTCACGGTGCTGTCGACGATCCCGCTCGTCATCGTCGCGCTCGTGCTGGCTCTTCTCGTGCACCAGGGGCTGCCCGGCCAGTGGCTGTGGCGGCTCTCGTTCTTCATGCCGTTCCTGCTGGCGTCGACGGTCGCCGCGCAGATCTGGATCTGGATGTACAACCCGCAGCTCGGGCTCGTGAACTACCTGCTCGGGGCCTTCGGGATCGATCCGGTCGCCTGGCTGCAAGATCCGACGTGGGCCATGTTCGCCGTGGTCGTCATGACCACGTGGTGGACCGTCGGGTTCAACTTCCTGCTCTACCTCACGGCCCTGCAGAACATCCCGGAGCAGCAGTACGAGGCCTCGGCCCTCGACGGCGCCGGCAGGTGGCGGCAGCTGCGCTCGATCACCGTCCCGCAGCTGGGCCCCACCACGGTGCTCATCATGATGCTGCAGATCCTGGCCTCGCTGAAGGTCTTCGACCAGATCTACGTCATGACCAACGGCGGTCCCGCCGGCGTCACCCGGCCGGTCGTCATGTACATCTTCGAGACCGGCTTCACCGGCTACCGGTTCGGGTACGCGTCCGCCATCGCGTACATCTTCTTCGCCCTCATCGTCATCATCTCGATCGGCCAGGTCCGGTTGACGTCCAGGAGGAGCGCCTGATGACCGCCATCGCCACCGAGCCCACCACCCAGCGCGTCGTCCACCACCCTCGCGGCCGGTTCGCCGAGCGCGCAGGTCTGCGCATCGGGGAGCGCTTCGCCAGCCCGGGCCGCATCGGCGCGCTCGTCGCCCTCGTCGTGCTCGCCCTGCTGTGGCTGCTCCCCTTCCTGTGGGCCCTCGTCACCTCGTTCAAGTCCGAGACGGACGCGGCCGCGACGCCCGTGTCGTTCTTCCCGAAGAGCGGCTTCACCACGCAGGCGTACGAGAGCGTGCTGAGCCAGGGGAACATCCCGCTCTGGACCTGGAACAGCCTGGTGACGGCCACCGCGATCACGCTCATCACGCTGGTGGTGTCGGCGCTGGCCGCCTACGGCTTCTCCCGGCTCGACTTCGCGGGCCGCCGCTGGCTGTTCTGGGGGATGATCGCGTCGATCATCATCCCGCCGCAGGTGCTCATCGTCCCGCTGTTCTACGAGATGCTGACGCTCAACCTCGTCGACACCTACTGGGCGATCATCCTGCCCCAGGTGGTCGCGCCGGCCATGGTGTTCATCCTCAAGAAGTTCTTCGACCAGGTGCCGATCGAGCTCGAGGACGCCGCCCGCATCGACGGCGCCGGACGCCTGCGGGTGTTCTGGTCGATCGTGCTGCCCCTGTCGCGGCCCATCCTCGCGGCCGTCGCGATCTTCGTGTTCATCGGCGCGTGGAACAACTTCCTGTGGCCGTTCATCGCCACCAGCGACTCGTCGCTCATGACGCTGCCCGTCGGGCTGCAGACCGTGAAGAGCGCCTACGGCCTGCAGTACGCGCAGGTCATGGCGTCGGCCGTGCTCGCGGCGATCCCGCTGGTGGTCGTCTTCCTCTTCTTCCAGCGCCAGATCATCAAGGGCTTCGCCACCACCGGCTTCGGCGGCCAGTAGCCCCCCGCTTTCCGAGAACACTGAGGAGCTCCATGTCCCGCGCACGTGTCACGCTCGACCGCGACTTCGTCGTCGGCGAGGTCCCCCGACGGATCTTCGGGTCGTTCGTCGAGCACATGGGTCGGTGCGTCTACACCGGCATCTACGAGCCCGGCCACGCCACGGCCGACGAGCAGGGCTTCCGCCGCGACGTCCTCGACCTGGTCAAGGAGCTGGGCGCCACCGTCATCCGGTACCCCGGCGGCAACTTCGTCTCCGGGTACGCGTGGGAGGACGGGGTCGGCCCGGACCGCCCGCGCCGCCTGGACGGCGCCTGGCACACGGTCGAGACCAACGCGTTCGGCCTGCACGAGTTCGTCGACTGGTCGCGGGTGGCCGGGGTCGAGGTCATGGAGGCCGTCAACCTGGGCACCCGGGGCGTCGAGGAGGCCCGCGCGCTCGTCGAGTACGCCAACCACCCCGGCGGCACCGAGCTGTCGGACCGGCGGCGCAAGAACGGCCACGACGACCCGTTCGACATCAAGCTGTGGTGCCTGGGCAACGAGATGGACGGCCCGTGGCAGATGGGTGCCAAGACCGCCGACGAGTACGGCCGGCTGGCGGTCGAGGCGGCCAAGGCCATGCGGCTGGTCGACCCGCGGATCGAGCTGGTCGCCTGCGGCTCGTCGAGCTCCGCCATGCCGACGTTCGGCGCGTGGGAGCAGACGGTGCTCGGGCACACCTACGACCAGGTCGACTACGTCTCGCTGCACGCCTACTACCAGGAGCACGACGGCGACCACGCGAGCTTCCTGGCCAGCGCGGTGGACATGGACTACTTCATCGAGTCGGTCGTCTCCACCGCCGACGCGGTGCGGGCCCGCGGCAAGCACAAGAAGCACATCAACCTCTCGTTCGACGAGTGGAACGTCTGGTACCAGACCGGCCTGGAGACCGAGGACCAGCCGCACGTCATCGAGAAGGCCGGCGTGTGGAAGGAGCACCCGCGGATCATCGAGGACGAGTACTCGGTGACCGACGCGGTGGTCGTCGGCACGCTGCTCAACTCGCTGCTGCGGCACGGCGACCGCGTCAAGATCGCCAACCAGGCCCAGCTGGTCAACGTCATCGCGCCCATCCGCTCGGAGGAGGGCGGCCCCGCCTGGCGGCAGTCGATCTTCTGGCCGTTCGCGCGCACGGCGGCCCTCGCGAAGGGCGTGGTCCTGCGCACCGCGGTCACGTCCGACCGCTACGAGACCGCGCGGTTCGACGACGTGGACCTGGTCGACGTGTCGGCCACGTGGGACGAGGAGAACGGCCGCGTCGCCCTGTTCCTGGCGCACCGGGGTCTCGACGAGGACGCCGAGGTGGCGGTCGACCTGCGCGGCTGGGCCGCGGGCCGGGTCACGCGGGCCGAGGTGCTGACCGTGCCCGACGGGGGCGACCGGCACGCGTCCAACACGCAGGACGCGCAGGACCGGGTGGGCCTCGTCCCGCTGGACGGCGTGCGCGCCGACGACGGCAGCGTCAGCCTGCGGTTGCCGCCCCTGAGCTGGGCGGTCGTCGAGCTGGAGGTCTCGCTGGCCTGACGGGGCTTCCGACGACGCGGCCCGGGTGGGAGGGACCCGGGCCCGTCGCCGGTTACCGTGGCGCCCGTGGACGAGGAGCGCGCGGAGGTCGGGGTCGGCCCGTGGATCGGTCCGTGGCCTGTCCTCGACAGCGCGGGCGCGCCCCTCGACGACCGCTACGACCCCCAGCTCCTGGCGGAGGGCGACCGGCGCAACGTGGTCGACCGCTACCGGTACTGGACCGTCGAGGCGATCGTCGCGGACCTGGACACCCGGCGGCACCAGTTCCACGTCGCCGTGGAGAACTGGGCGCACGACCTCAACATCGGGTCGGTGGTCCGCACCGCCAACGCGTTCCTCGCGGCCGAGGTGCACATCGTCGGCAACCGCCGCTGGAACCGCCGCGGCGCCATGGTCACCGACCGGTACCAGCACGTCCGCCACCACCCGACGGTCGACGACCTGCTGCACTGGGCCGCAGACGCGGGGCTGCCGGTGCTCGGCGTCGACAACCTGCCGGGCTCCGTCGCGCTCGAGGGGTACCCGCTCCCGCGCGCGTGCGTGCTGCTGTTCGGCCAGGAGTCGGTCGGGTTGTCCGACGCCGCGCGCGACGCGGTCGTCGACGTCCTGCACATCGCGCAGTTCGGGTCGACCCGCTCGATCAACGCCGGAGCGGCCGCCGCGATCGCGATGCACGCGTGGATCGGGCAGCACGCGTCGGGTGTCCAGGGGTAGAACGTCCCGGCCGGGCAACCCGGCGGGCGTGCCAGAATCTTGGTGATACCCCCCTCCCACGAACCGCAGGAGATGCTGCAGATGGCCATCGCCACCCCCGAGGCATACGCCGAGATGATCGACCGGGCGAAGGCAGGCAAGTTCGCCTACCCGGCCGTGAACGTCACCTCGTCCCAGAGCGTCACCGCCGCGCTGCAGGGCTTCGCCGAGGCGCAGTCCGACGGCATCATCCAGGTGTCGGTCGGCGGCGCGGAGTACGCGTCCGGCGCGACCGTCAAGGACCGCGTCGCCGGCTCGCTCGCCCTCGCGGCCTACGCGGCCGAGGTGGCCAAGGGCTACCCGATCACCGTCGCGCTGCACACCGACCACTGCGCCAAGCAGAACCTGGACTCCTGGGTTCGGCCGCTGCTCGCGCTCGAGGTCGAGCAGGTCAAGGCCGGCAAGCTGCCCACGTTCCAGTCGCACATGTGGGACGGCTCGTCCGTGCCGCTCGACGAGAACCTGCTGATCGCCGAGGAGCTCCTCGAGCTCTCCGTCGCCGCCCGCACGATCCTCGAGATCGAGGTCGGCGTGGTCGGCGGCGAGGAGGACGGCCACACCGCCGAGATCAACGACAAGCTGTACACGACGGTCGAGGACGGCCTGGCGACGGTCAAGGCGCTCGGCGCCGGCGAGAAGGGTCGCTACCTGACGGCCCTCACGTTCGGCAACGTGCACGGCGTCTACAAGCCGGGTGCGGTCAAGCTGCGCCCGTCGATCCTCGCGGACATCCAGAAGGCCGTCGGCGACGCGATCGGCAAGGCGGACCCGTTCGACCTGGTCTTCCACGGCGGCTCCGGCTCGACCGAGGCCGAGATCGCCGAGGCCGTCGACAACGGCGTCATCAAGATGAACATCGACACGGACACGCAGTACGCGTTCAGCCGTCCGGTGGCGGACCACTTCTTCCGCAACTACGACGGCGTGCTCAAGGTCGACGGCGAGGTGGGCAACAAGAAGGCCTACGACCCGCGCGCCTGGGGCAAGCTCGCCGAGGCCGGCATGGCGCAGCGCCTGGTCGAGGCCGCGCAGCAGCTCCGCTCGGCCGGGCAGTCGCTCGGCGCCTGAGCACGGACAGACGAGAGGCCCCCGTCGCGACGGGGGCCTCTCGTGCGTCTAGCTCTGGGTGTCTCCCACCGGCTGGAACTCCGACTCGTCGCCCTCGACGACGTCGAGCAGCTCGCCGATGCGGGTGACCTCGAGCAGGAACCGCACGGTGGGCGGCACGCGCAGCAGGCGGACCCGGTGCTGCGACCGGATGGACAGGCGCGCGAGGAACGCGACGCCGGACGAGTCCATGAACGTGACGTGGTGGGCGTCGACCTCGATGGGCAGGCCCACCTGCTCGGCCTCCGCCGTCGCCTCCTGGAGCTCGGGACCGAGGTCGGCGTCGACCTCCCCCGAGAGCACGATGCGAGTGGCGTCGGTGCCCACGATGACGTGGACCGCACCAGGCTCGCCGACGATCCCCGTGCCGTGGTCGTCCTTCGAGACGTCCGCAGGCCCGTCGGGGATCGTGCTGTTACCGTCGCGCACGGCGCTCCTTTCGCTGACAACCGCATGGGCCCGGCGCCGGATTCTCGACGACCTGCCTGTTCAGCACGCTAGACGATCGGAGGTGGTAGCGGTCAACTCCCACGCTGCCCCTTTCCCCGATCGCCAGCTCGCCGACGTCCGTGACCGCGCCCTGCGGGCTACTTCCGTGCCGATCGCCCTGCTGGATGCGACTCAGCCCGACCTGCCCGTGGTGTGGGTCAACGACGCCTTCGAGAGGGTCACAGGGTACGGCCTGGACGAGGCACGACGGCGCCACGCGGACATCGCGCGCGACTCGTCGCTCGGGCCGCCGGAGCTGGGTGCCCTGCGATCGTCAGTCCGCGCGGAGCAGCCCGTCACGCGGACGCTCACCCTGCGCCGGGCCGACGGCACCGAGTTCGCGTGCCGCGCCGCGCTGTCGCCCGTCCGGTCCGGGGACGGCGGTGCGCTGACCCACTGGGTCGCCGCGCTGCAGGACCTCACCGAGCAGCTCTCGCACGACGCCGAGCAGGCGGCGCTGGTGGAGGCCGAGCGGCGGGAGCGGCGAAGCCTCGGGCTGATCGCTCAGGTGTCCGACCTGCTCATGGACGTCGACGACCCGCACGCCCTGCGCGAGATCGCGGCGATGCTGCGCCGGTCCGTGGTCGGCTGGGCAGGCTTCTACCTCAACGACGGCGGCCTGCGTGCGGCCGACGGCATCGACGCCTCGAACCCCCCGACCGGCAAGGGCACCCGGCACGGCGAGGGACCGGCTGCGCTGGACGTCCGCCCCGACGCCGTCCAGCAGCTGCTCGACGCCGAGCTCGACCGGGCGATCGAGCTCGAGCTCGGTGGGTCGTACGGCGTCGGCACCGCCTCCGCGTGGCTGGCGCACGAGATCGACCACGAGCTGGGAGGGTCCGAGCCCGGCGACGACCGCCGCGTGCTCGTGTTCCCGCTGCCGGGCCGCCGTCGCGTGCTGGGCGTGCTGGCGGTCCACGCGCACGACGGCGCCGGGCTCCGCGACATCGAGGCCTCGGTGCGCACGGTGCTCGACCTGACCGCCCGGCGCGTCGGCCTGGTCATCGACAACGCCCGGCTGTACGACCGTGAGCACCGGCTGGCCGAGACGCTGCAGCGCGCGATGCTGCCCGAGCAGGCCGAGGTCGACGGGCTCGACGTGTGGACGTACTACGCGCCGAACTCGGAGAACGCCCAGGTGGGCGGCGACTGGTACGACGTGCTCCAGGTCGGTCCGGACGTCATCGGGGTCGTCATCGGGGACGTCGTGGGGCACGACGTGGAGGCCGCGGCCTCCATGGGCCAGCTGCGCTCGGTGGTCCGCTCGTACATCTTCGACATCACGACGCCCGGACCGGTGCTCGAGCGCGTCGACCAGCTCGTCGCCGGGATGCGGGTGCCGCGCCCGGCGGGCCTGGTCCTGTCCACGCTCACCCGGACCGACGGGACCTGGCAGCTCCAGTACTCGCGCGCCGGCCACCTGCCCGCGCTGCACGTCCGCGGCGGCCAGGTCACGCAGCTCGGAGCCGCGGGCGGCCCGCTCATCGGGTTCGGCGGGGCGGGCCGGACGACGGCGAGCGTCGACCTCGACCCGGGCGACGTCCTCGTCTACTACACGGACGGGCTCATCGAGCGGCGCGACCGGGGCCTGCGCGAGGGGCTCGAGGCGCTGTCCGCGGTGGCCGCGGCGGTGACGGCGCGCGACGCCGCGGGGGTCGGTGAGGAGCTGCTGTCCCGGCTGGCCGACCACCCCGAGGACGACGTCGCGGTGGTCGTCGTCCGCGTGCCGTCCGTGCTGGACGCCTCCGAGCGCACACGGAGCCCGCGCCGGCGCCGTTGGTCCCTGCCGAGCGAGGCGGCGTCGATCGGACGGGCGCGGCACGCGGTCGTCCGGACGTGCCAGGCCTGGGGGATCGAGGAGTCCGCGAACGCGGAGCTGGTCGTCTCGGAGCTCGTCGCCAACGCCGTGCTGCACGGCTACGGGCACGTGTCGCTGCAGCTGTACGACACGGGGGACGGGCTGCGCATCGAGGTCGAGGACGCCAACCCGGCGCCGCCCGTCACCACCGACGGCCACCCCGGGCGCGTGGGCGGGTTCGGGATGCAGATCGTCGAGCGCCTGGCCGACTGGGGCTGGCGGCAGTCGCGCGGCGGCAAGCTCGTGTGGGCGAAGGTGCGCCCGGGCACCCTGCCGGGGTCGTGACGGCCCGCTGCTAGGCGGGGGCGGACGCCCCGTCCGGGCGGCGGAACCCGGAGTCCGCGACGCCCGCGTCGCAGTGGTGCTCCGCGTCGATACGGAACAGCTCGAGGGCGCCGCAGATCTCGATGACGAAGAGGTCGCGCTGGTCCGCCCCGCGCAGCACCGTCGCGCCGCCGCGCTTGCGGCCGGCGTCGGCGAGCGAGATGAGGAACGCCGCACCGGTCGAGTCCATGAAGGTCACGCGGCACATGTCGATGACCAGCAGCTGGCGGCGCAGCCCGACGACGCGCGCGGCGATCTCCGGGAACTGGTCGCGCTCGGCCAGGTCCAGGTCGCCCTCGACGGTGAGCGTGGTCGTCGTCGAGGAGGTCGAGATCTCGATCATGTCGCCCTGTCGGTGAGGGGGATGGGGCGCGTGCCGAACAGCGGTCCAGCTCGGCGGCACGACTGTAGTCGCGCCCCCGAGGAGCCGCACGCGGAACACGGCCCGACCTGGGGGACACTGACGGCATGAGCCACGAGAACCTCCTGGACGGTCCCGCCCCCACGCTCCTGCCCGCGGACGGCCCCGAGGCCGACGCCCGGGCCGCTCTCACCAGCGGTTCCACGCCGCGCGAGGCGGTCCCGGCCGCACCCGCGTCGTCGCTCCTGTGGGCGCTGCTGGCCGAGGGCGCGCTGCGCGACGAGGGCGACCCCGTCGCGGCGTACGCCTACGCGCGCACCGGCTACCACCGCGGGCTCGACGCGCTGCGCCGCGCCGGCTGGCACGGTCGCGGCCCGATCCCCGCGACGCACGCCCCCAACGAGGGCTTCCTGCGCGCGCTGCTCGCGCTCGCGGAGGCCGCCGAGGCGATCGGGGAGTCCGACGAGGCCGAGCGCTGCGAGAAGTTCCTCGTGGACAGCGGCACGTCCGTCGACGAGGTCGCCAACCTGCGCTGACATGACCATCTCTTGACGGTCCGGTACCCTCTCGGAGGTACTGGGTCACTGCCGCCCGGTGCCCGCGCCCCGCACACGGGTGCGCACCGTAGGCAGGGTGGGAGTGGTGATCTAGATGCCGGCCGTCGTGGTGCTCGGTGCCCAGTGGGGCGACGAGGGCAAGGGCAAGGCGACCGACCAGCTCGGCGCGCGGACCGACTTCGTCGTGAAGTTCAACGGCGGCAACAACGCGGGCCACACGGTCGTCATCGCCGGGGAGAAGTACGCCCTCCACCTGCTGCCGTCGGGCATCCTCTCGCCGGGCGTCGTGCCCGTCATCGGGAACGGCGTCGTCGTCGACATCGACGTGCTGTTCGAGGAGATCGACGCGCTCGAGGCACGCGGTCATGACACGTCCGCCCTCAAGGTCTCGTCGGCGGCCCACGTCATCGCGCCGTACAACCGGACGCTCGACAAGGTCACCGAGCGGTTCCTGGGCAAGCGACGCATCGGCACCACGGGCCGCGGCATCGGGCCGGCGTACTCCGACAAGATCAACCGCGTCGGCATCCGGATCCAGGACCTGTTCGACGAGAAGATCCTGCGCGAGAAGGTCGAGGGCGCCCTCGACCAGAAGAACCACCTGCTGGTGAAGGTCTACAACCGGCGCGCGATCACGGTCGACGAGACGGTCGACGACCTGCTGCGTCACGCGGACCGCCTGCACCCCCTGGTCGCGGACACCCCGCTGCTGCTCAACCGGGCGCTGGACGAGGGCAAGACGCTCGTCTTCGAGGCCGGGCAGGCCACGATGCTGGACGTCGACCACGGCACCTACCCGTTCGTCACGTCCTCGTCGGCCACGGCCGGCGGGGCGTGCACGGGCTCGGGCGTGGGGCCGACGAGGATCGACCGCGTGGTCGCCGTCGCCAAGGCGTACACGACGCGGGTGGGCGAGGGCCCGTTCCCCACCGAGCTGCTGGACGACGACGGCGAGTGGCTGCGGCAGACCGGCGGCGAGTTCGGCACGACCACCGGACGCCCGCGCCGCACCGGCTGGTACGACGCCGTCGTGGTCCGCTACGCCGCCCGCGTCAACGGCCTCACCGACCTCGTCGTCACCAAGCTCGACGTCCTGACCGGCCGCGACAAGATCCCGGTCGCCGTGGGCTACGACGTCAACGGCCGCCGCTTCGACGAGATGCCGTACGACCAGTCGGACTTCCACCACGCGACGCCGGTCTACGAGTACCTCGACGGCTGGACCGAGGACATCTCGGGTGCCCGCGAGTTCGAGGACCTGCCCGTCAACGCGCAGCGCTACCTGCTGCGGCTCGAGGAGATCTCGGGCGTCCGCATCTCCTCGGTCGGCGTCGGCCCCGGCCGCGAGGCCACGATCGTCCGGCACGAGCTGCTCAGCTGACGCCTTCGCCCCAGCCCCGCACGCCACCTACGTGCGGGGCTGAGGCTCAGACCGTGGCGGTCAGGGGCGGCAGCGCCTCTTCCTCCACGGGTTCCTCGACCGGCTCGTCGACGACGGGCGGCAGCTCGAACTCGGCGAGCATGCGCTGGCGGACGACGGCGATCGGGTAGGCGACGGCGGCGACGCAGACGACGGTGGCCCCGAGGAACACGGCGGGCAGCCCCCACTGCTCCGCGACGAACCCGCCGAGCAGCGCCCCGAGCGGCATGAGCCCGTAGCCGAGCGTCCGGCTGGCGCCGCCGACGCGGCCGAGCATCCCGGGCGCGACCATCCGCTGGCGCATCGACTGCGAGATCACGTTGCCGTTGGTGTTGAGGAACCCGAGGAAGAACATGGCGGTCGCGATGGCCGGCACGGTGGGGACCAGGACGGGGACCAGCATGAGCAGCGCGTCGAGCGTCCAGCAGCCCAGGAGCAGCCGGACCTCGGGGATGCGGCGGCCGAGCGGCTCGGCCGCGATCGAGCCGAGCACCGCGCCGACGGCGAGGACGGCGATGACCAGCGGGTAGTGCGCCGGCTCGAGGCCGACGCGGGAGCCGGGGCCCACCATCCAGAGCACGAACACGGCGAAGTAGCCGGTGCTCGCCATGTTCATCACGCTGCCGGCCACCAGCAGCGGCCGCAGCACGGGGTGCCGGACCAGGAAGCCGACGCCCTCGCGGATCTCGGTGGTCGCCCGGCGCTTCTCCGCGGACGCGTGCTTGTACGTGCCCGGGATCCGGGTGGCGATGAGCAGCAGCGCCGCGACGCCCAGGCCGGCGGGGACGCCGAACACCCACCCGGCGCCGAGCGCGAGCATGGCGCCGGCGATCGGGCCGCCGACGAACGCGGCCATGACCTGCTGCGCGGCCAGCGTGCGGCCGTTCGCCGCCTCCAGCCGGGAGCGCGGGACGATGTCGGGCACCAGGGCCGAGCCGGCGAGGTCGACGAAGACGTCGGTGACGCCGTACAGCAGCACGATCACGGTGAGCGCGGCGATCGTCATGTGCCCGGACGCCACGAGCCACACGGCGAGCCCGAGCAGCAGCGCGCGAGCGGCCAGCCCGACCACCTGCGTGTACTTGCGGTCCCTCCGGTCGACGACGACCCCGGCGGCGAGGCCGAGCACGAGCCACGGGAGCCAGGCGGCGGCGGTGAGGAGCGCGATCTGACCGGGCGAGCGCGTGATCGTCAGGGCGTACAGCGGGACCCCGGTCTGCACGATGCCGTCGCCGAGGTTGGCGAGGCCCGTGGCGGTCAGGTGCGCCGTGAAGCGGCGGCCGAGGGGCTCTCGCGCTGCGACGTCCTCGCTCATGGGTGGACTCCCGGTACGATCGAAGAGGAAACTCTGCAAAGACAACTCTGCAAAGGTATCTCTGCGAATGAGCGAGAGCAAGCCCCTGTCCTTCCGGGCCCGCGCGATCGGGCCGGAGGAGCTCAAGGCGTTGGCCCACCCCCTGCGGATGGCCATGTACGACTACCTGTCCGAGCACGGTTCGGCGACCGCCAGCCAGCTCGGCCGGCACCTGGGCGAGAGCAGCGGGCAGACCAGCTACCACCTCCGCCAGCTGGAGAAGCACGGGTTCGTCGAGGACGACCCGGCCCACGAGCGCGGCCGTGACCGGTGGTGGCGGGCGGTCGGGTACAGCCTCGACGGGCGCGACATGCTCCGCGACCCGCGGACCGCCGATGCCGCGAACGCCCTGCTGCAGGGGGTCGTGGCCGAGCGCGCGCAGGTGCTGCAGCGGTGGCTGGTCGCGGGCGACACCCCGGAGTGGGAGGCCGTGTCGCTCAACGACCGCTCGACGGGGGACCTCACCGTCGGGGAGCTGGACGAGCTCGTGCTCGCCGTCCAGGAGCTCCTGGACGGTGCCCTCAAGCGCGCCAAGGAGCGCAAGGCGGCCGGCGACACCGCGGGCCGCCGGCGCGTGCGCATCTACTTCGACGCGCTCCCGCTGCCCCTGGACGAGGGCGCCGGGCCGTCCGCGGATCGGTAGGCTCGCGAGCCGTGAAGATCCTCGTCGTCGGCACCGGCGCCCGTGAGCACGCGCTGGTGCGCGCCCTGTCCCTCGATCCCGCGGTCACCGAGCTGCATGCCGCGCCCGGCAACCCCGGCATCGGCGCGCTCGCGACGCTGCACCCGGTCGACCAGCTGGACGGGTCGGCGGTCGCGGCGCTCGCCACGAGCCTGGGGGTGGACCTCGTGGTCGTGGGGCCCGAGGCGCCCCTCGTCGCCGGGGTCTGCGACGCCGTGCGCGCGATGGGCATCCCGGCGTTCGGTCCTTCTGCGGAGGGCGCCCGGCTCGAGGGGTCGAAGGCGTTCGCCAAGGAGGTCATGGCCGCCGCGAGTGTCCCGACGGCCGAGCCGCGGGTCGCGACGACGATCGCGGAGGCCGCCGCCGGCCTCGACGCGTTCGGGGCGCCGTACGTGGTCAAGGACGACGGCCTGGCCGCGGGCAAGGGCGTCGTCGTCACCGACGACCGCGACGAGGCCCTCGAGCACGCCGCCGCGTGCCTGGCCAAGCCGGGCGGGCGCGTCGTCATCGAGGACTACCTCGACGGCCCCGAGATCTCGCTCTTCGTGCTCTCCGACGGCGCCGACGTGGTGCCGCTGGTCCCCGCGCAGGACTTCAAGCGCGCGCTCGACGGCGACGAGGGCCCCAACACCGGTGGCATGGGCGCGTACTCGCCCCTGCCGTGGGCGCCCGCCGACCTGGTCGACGAGGTGGTCGAGCGCGTCGCGCGCCCGACGATCCTGGAGATGGCCCGCCGCGGCACGCCGTTCTCGGGCGTCCTGTACGTCGGCCTCGCCCTGACGTCGAACGGCCTGCGCGTCGTCGAGTTCAACGCCCGGTTCGGCGACCCCGAGACCCAGGTCGTCCTGGCCCGCCTCGCGACGCCGCTGGCGGGCGTGCTGCTCGCGTCGGCCACCGGGACCCTGGGCGCGCTGCCGCCCCTGGAGTGGCGCGACGACGCCGCGGTGACCGTCGTCATCGCGTCCGGCGGCTACCCGGGCGCGGTCCGGTCCGGTGACCCGATCACGGGCATCGAGGACGCCGAGGCCCTGCCGGGCGTGCACGTCCTGCACGCCGGCACGGCGATGCAGCTCAACTCGCCCGGCGACGACGACGACGCGATCGACGGCTCGCACCTCGTCTCCGCCGGCGGCCGGGTGCTCTCGGTGGTCGGCGTCGGCCCGGACCTGGCCGCAGCCCGTGCCTCGGCCTACGCGGGCGTCGAGCAGATCGATCTGCCCGGCTCGCACCACCGCTCGGACATCGCGGCCGCCGTCCTCTAGCCCGTCAGCCCGCGCACCGCCGCCAGCACCCGCGCCACGGACCGCCCCGCGGTGTCGACGACGGTCGCCTCCGGCCACGGGTCCAGCTCGAGCGCCGTCACGTCGGCCCAGGTCGGCTGCCGGTGCCCCGGGATGTCGGCGACTCGCTCCTCGACCCGTCGGCGGTGCTCGTCGGGGTCGGAGCAGATGACGAGGACCTCGACCAGCCGCGCGCCGGCCTCGTCGGCCACCCACCGCCACCCCTCCTGGCTGGCGCGCACCGGGTTGACGCAGTCGGCGACCACGGGCAGCCCCAGTCGCAGGTTGTCGAGCGCGACCCGCGCGCCCGCGGCGTAACCGGCCTCGTTGGCGTCGGGCACGGCCAGCGACGACTGCACGATCGCCTGCTCGAGCGTGTCGATCCGGACGTGCACGGCCCGCAGCTCGCGGGCGAGCGCGCGGGCGAGGGTGGTCTTGCCGGACCCGGGCAGCCCGCCGAGCACGACGAGCAGGGAATTCTCCGTCATGGGTGCCATCATCGCGGGATGGCCACCACCACGTTCGTGTACGGCGACGGCGCCTGGGGCGGCGATGCCGCCGCGACCCCCAGCCTGAGCATCGAGGTCCAGGACGGCGACATCGCGACCGTCGACTACCGGCCCGCCCCCGAGGGGCTCGGGCGGTTCTACCTGGGCTTCCAGCCGCGCGACTTCTTCGACGACCCGGCCGAGAGCGACCCCGTCGACCTCGCCGCCGAAGCCGAGGCGTTCGCCGAGTGGGCGCTGCTGGTCGGGGCCGTCGACGTCGAGGCCAAGCACGTGCGACGCCTGATGGCGGAGGCGCACGTGGACGAACCGGAGGACACCTTCGTCGAGGAGACCGTCGAGCGGCTGGTGCGCCTGGTCGGGCTGCCCATCCCGGAGGGTCTCGAGGGCGGGGACGAGATCGTCTGATCCGCAGGGCACATCCTGCACACTTAGGCCCGTGACTTCTGCGATCCCCGGCTGGACCCACACCTACTCGGGCAAGGTCCGCGACCTCTACGTCCCCGACGGCTCGCCCACGACCGCGGACCTCGGCGACGTGGTCCTCGTCGTCGCGAGCGACCGGGTCTCGGCGTACGACCACGTGCTCAGCCCGGGGATCCCGGGCAAGGGCGTCGTGCTCACGCAGCTGAGCCTGTGGTGGTTCGAGCAGCTGGCGGACCTGGTGCCCAACCACGTCGTGTCGACGGAGGTGCCGGCCGAGGTCGCCGGGCGCGCCATGGTCTGCCGCCGGCTCGACATGTTCCCCGTCGAGTGCGTCGCGCGCGGCTACCTCACCGGGTCCGGGCTCGCGGAGTACCGGGTGTCCGGGTCGGTCACCGGGATCGCGCTGCCCGAGGGTCTGGTCGACGGGTCGCGGCTGCCGGAGCCGATCTTCACGCCGGCGACGAAGGCCGAGCTGGGGGAGCACGACGAGAACGTGCCGTTCGAGGTGGTCGCCGAGCAGGTCGGGTCGGGGAATGCCGAGGCCCTGCGCTCGCTGACGCTCGCGGTCTACGCCCGGGCCGAGGGCATCGCGCGCGAGCGCGGCGTGATCCTGGCCGACACCAAGCTCGAGTTCGGCACCGACCCGACCACCGGCGCGATCACGCTCGGCGACGAGGTGCTGACCCCCGACTCGTCGCGGTTCTGGCCCGCCGACCTGTGGCAGCCGGGCCGCGCGCAGCCCAGCTTCGACAAGCAGTTCGTCCGCGACTGGCTGACGTCGGACGCGTCCGGGTGGGACCGCACCGCCGACGCGCCGCCCCCGTCTCTGCCGGCCGACGTCGTCGAGCGCACGCGCGACCGCTACCTCGAGGCGTACGAGCGGCTGACGGGCACGCCGCTGTCGGTGTGACCTTTCGCTCACCCGAGGGGTGAGGGCTCGGGGTCGAGCGGAGGTTAGGCTTACCTCATTCTGCGCCACCTCCAATGGCTGTGCCGGTGGCCCACCCCGAACGAATGGGAGCACCGCTGTGCGCATCGCGCGCCTCTCGGCCCTCGTGGCCACCGCGACGGCCGTCGCCCTGTCCCTGGCCGCCTGCGCCGGTGCGTCGGACGACGCCGGCTCCGCGCCGTCGGCGACGGACGCGACCGACACAGCCTTCCCGGTCACCATCGACTCGGCCCTCGGCTCCGCGGAGATCACCGCGAAGCCCGAGCGCGTCGTGACCCTCGGCTGGGGCGCTGCGGACATCGCGTTCTCGCTGGGCACGACGCCGGTGGGCATCGAGTCGGACACCTGGGGCGGCGACGCCGACGGCTACCAGCCGTGGTTCCGCGAGGCCGTGGAGAGGGCGGGCGACGAGCTCCCGACGACCATCGCGATGTACCCCGAGCTCGACGTCGACGCGGTCGTCGCGCTGAGCCCCGACCTGGTGCTGGCCCCGCAGTCGGGCCTCGACCAGGCGACGTTCGACCAGCTGTCGGCGTTCGTGCCCGTCGTCGCGTACCCCGGCGACGCCTGGCAGACCTCGCTCGAGGACCAGGTGACCATCGCGGCGAAGGCCCTCGGCGTGCCCGAGAAGGCGCAGCCGCTGCTCGACCAGCGCCAGGCCGCGATCGACGAGGCCGCCGCGGTGCACCCCGAGCTCGCCGGCGTCACCTTCGCCTACGTGTACGGCGGCGACCAGCCCGGCGCCCTGTCGGTCTACCTGCCCGGCGACCCGCGCGTCGAGCTGCTCACCGGCCTGGGCATGACGCTCGCCCCCTCGGTGTCGACGCTGACCGCCTCGCCCGGGACGTTCGTCGCGACCCTGGGCCTGGAGAACGCCGACCAGCTGGACGACGCGCAGATGCTCTTCACGTGGTTCAACGACGCCGACGAGCAGGCCGCCACGGAGGCGCAGCCGCTCTGGGCGCAGATCCCGGCGTTCGCGTCCGGTGCCTACGTGCCGATGCTCGACCCGAAGCTCGGCATGGCGGTCTCGGTGGCGACGCCGCTGAGCGTGCCGTGGGCGCTCGACCAGTACCTCCCGCTGATCACCGCGGGCGCTGCGAACGTCGCTCCGTAGCTTTCGTCCCGTGACCACCGCCGTCGCCCGAGCCCCGCACGCCGCCCGCGTGCGGGGCTCGCGCACGCTCCGGCTCGGTCTCGGGCTCGTCGCCGCGGCGCTCCTGCTCGTGCTGGTGGTCGCCCTGAGCATCGCCGTCGGGTCGAAGGCGGTGCCGCTCGGCGACGTCTGGGCGGCGTGGCAGCGCCCCGACGGGTCGTACGTCTCGACCGTCGTGGCCTCGCGGATCCCGCGAACCGAGCTCGGCCTGCTGGTCGGCGCCGCGCTCGCGGTGGCCGGCGTGGTGATCCAGGGGCTCACGCGCAACCCGCTGGGCGACCCCGGCCTCCTCGGCGTCAACGCCGGGGCGTCGGCGTCGCTCGTCGTCACGACCGTGCTGGTCGGCGGCGCCACCGGTCGGTCCGTGTGGGCCGCCGTGCCGGGCGCCCTGTTCGCGGCGCTCGCGGTCTACGTCGTCGGGTCGGGAGGCCGACGAGCCACGCCGGTACGGCTCGTGCTCGCGGGCGCGGCCGTCTCGGCGGTGCTCGTCGCGCTGGTGGAGGCCATCACGCTGGCGAGCCCGACCGTGTTCGACACCTATCGGTACTGGGTGGTCGGGTCGCTGGCCGGGCGGCCGCCGTCGACCGTCGGCGCGGTGCTCCCGTTCATCGTCGCCGGGCTCGTGCTCTGCCTCCTGCTCGCGCGGCCGCTGAACGCGCTGGCGCTCGGCGACGAGGCGGCGACCTCCCTCGGCGTGCGCGCCGGCCGCACCCGCCTGCTCGGCGCAGCGGGCGCGACGGTGCTGTGCGCCGCGGCGGTCGCCGCCGTCGGGCCGATCGCGTTCGTCGGCCTCGCCGTCCCGCTCGTGGTCCGCGGGTTCACCGGCTCCGACCATCGCTGGCTCCTGCCGTACTGCCTCGTCCTCGGGCCGGTCCTGCTGCTGGCCGCCGACGTCCTCGGCCGGGTCGTCGCGCGGCCCGGGGAGCTGCCCGTCGGCGCGGTGACCGCGTTCGTCGGGGCGCCGTTCCTCATCGCCGCCGTGCGCCGGGGGAGGGTCGGACTGTGAGCGGCGTCCTCACCCTGGGCCCGGCCGCGGAGCCGGTCGTCGCGGTCCGCTGGCACCGCCGGCCGGTCGTCGTCTGCGTGGTCGCGCTCGCGATCGTCGTCGTCACGGCGTTGGTCACGCTGGCCGCCGGGAAGCTCGGGATCCCGCTCGCCGAGCTGCCGTCGGTCGTTGCCGGTCAGGGGTCGCGGGCGCAGGAGTGGGTGCTGTGGACCAACCGGCTGCCGCGGTTGCTGGTCGGGGCAGCCGCCGGCGCCGCGTTCGCCGTGTCGGGAGCCATGTTCCAGTCCGTGACGCGCAACCCGCTGGGCAGCCCCGACGTCATCGGGCTCGGCGCCGGTGCCGCCGCGGGTGCCGCGGCGGCCTCCCTGCTGTGGCCCGGCGTCGTGCCGGTCCCGGTCGGGGCGCTGATCGGCGCCGGGATCGCGATCCTCGCGGTCTACCTCGGGTCCGGCGCCGGGTTCCGGGCGCCGCTGCGCATGGTCGTCGTCGGCATCGCGGTCGGGGCCATGTCGCTCGCGTTCGTGCAGCTCGCGCTCGCGCGGGCCACCCGCGAGGACGCGCAGGTCGTCGCCGCGTACCTCAACGGCAGCCTCGCGGCTCGGTCGTGGGCGGACGTCGTGCTCATCGTCGTCGCGCTGCTGGTGCTCCTGCCCGCGGCGCTGGTGCTCACCCGACCCCTGCAGCTGGTGGAGATGGGCGACGAGGTCGCCGTGGCGGTCGGTGTCCCGGCCGACCGCGTGCGGACCTGGGCGGTCGTCGTCGGTGTCCTGCTGACCGCGGCGGCCGTGACCGTGAGCGGGCCGATCGCCTTCGTCGCGCTCACCGCGCCGCAGATCGCGCGCCGCCTGACCCGGTCGACCGGTCCCGGCATGGTCGCGGCCGCCTGCTGCGGTGCCGCGGTGCTCGTCGTCGCGGACCTGATCGCGCAGTACGCCGTGCCCGGCGTCGTCTACCCCGTCGGAGTCGTCACCGCCGCCCTCGGCGGCGTGTACCTCGCGGTCCTGCTGGTCCGCGAGTGGAGGAGGAGCGCCGCGTGAACGGTCCACCGCTGGAGGCGTCGGGCCTGACCCTGGCCTACGACCAGCTCGTCGTCGCGCAGGACCTGTCGGTCCAGATCCCGCCTGCGTCGTTCACCGTCATCATCGGGCCGAACGGGTGCGGCAAGTCGACGCTCCTGCGCGCGCTCGGCCGCACCCTCAAGCCGCGGGCCGGCGAGGTGCTGCTGGACGGCCAGCCCATCGCGTCGATGAAGAGCAAGGACGTGGCGCGGCGGCTCGCAATGCTCCCGCAGAGCCCGATCGCGCCGGAGGCGATCACGGTCGGCGACCTGGTCGCCCGCGGCCGCTACCCCCACCAGGGGCTCCTGCGGCAGTGGTCGGCCGCCGACGCCCGCGCGGTCGCCGACGCCCTCGACGCCACCGAGGTCACGGACCTGCGCGACCGGTTCGTCTCCGACCTCTCCGGCGGCCAGCGGCAGCGGGTCTGGCTGGCCATGGCCCTCGCGCAGCAGACCGACCTCCTGCTCCTCGACGAGCCGACGACGTTCCTCGACATCGCGCACCAGTTCGAGGTCATGGACCTCTGCGCCCGGCTGCACGAGGACGGGCGGACGCTGGTCGCCGTCCTGCACGACCTCAACCAGGCCGCGCGCTACGCGACCCACCTGATCGCCATGAAGGCCGGCGTGGTCGTCGCCGAGGGTCCGCCCGAGCTCGTGGTCACCGAGCCGCTCGTCCGCGAGGTGTTCGGCCTCGCCTGCCGTGTCGTGCCCGACCCGGAGACCGGAACCCCGATGGTCGTGCCCGCGCGCCGCGACGCCCACGTCCGTCATTCGGCCTGACCTCTACAGCCGGATCTCCTCCAGCGCGGCCAGCGGAACCCACCGCGTGCGGTCGCCCCGCGCGCCGACTGGCGCGAGCACGTCGGCGTCCACCAGCGGCCCGAGGTCGACGCCCGTGAGCTCCTCGACGTCCGCGACGGGCACCTGGAACGTGCGGAACGGGCCGAGCGGCGGGACCTCGTCGGCGGCCTGGATGCCCGCCACGAGGCTCGCCTGGTCGAGCACGAAGGCCGTCGCCCGAAGCCGCCCGTCCTCGGCAGCCCACGCCGCGACCTTCCAGAACAACCGCGGGATGCCGACGCCGCGGTAGACCGGGTCGTCGTCGGCCAGCACCGGTCCCGTGCACACCGACAGCCGGCTCCGGTGGGCGCGCGCGTACTCCAGCACGTGGTCCTCCAGGCCGACCCACAGGAGCTCGCCCTGGTTGAAGGCGGAGGCCTGCGGCGCGGCGTTCGGGTACGCGAACGTGTCGAAGTTGGCCCGCCGGGCGACGACGAGGTCACCCCAGACCGGGTCGCGGCGGCGCACCAGGTGGCCGCGGTCGAGGTCGTTGCGCACGTACAGCTCGGGACCGGCCTGCTCGTCGGCCGGGACGCGCGGGTCGAGGTGCCAGTCGTCGCCGCGCTCGAGGTCGACCAGCCGGGCGCCGTCGATGTTCACCGCTGTCGCCGCCGCGAGCCGGCGCTCCGGGTCGAGCAGCACGGTGAAGTGCGTCGACGGCAGCTCGCGGACCGGCTGCGTCGGCACCGGGAGCGGCACCGGCGGACCGAGGAACGTGGGGTCGTATCCCGCCTCTACGGTGCTCACATGGGGACCGTACCGACCACCGCCCACGCCCACCCGGCGGCCGCGCTCCTGCTGCGGCAGGCGCGGCTCGTCGGCGCCGACCAGCCCGTCGACGTCCTGCTCCGGGACGGCCGGGTCGCCGCGGTCGGTGCCGACCTGACCGCCGCGGCGGGCGACCGCGCGGCCCACGTGCCGCTCGACGGCCGCTGGCTCATGCGCGGACTCTGGGACGCGCACGTGCACCTCACGCAGTGGGCGCTGGCCCGGCGCCGGCTCGACGTCTCGTCGGCCACGTCGGCCGCGCACGCCGCCTCGCTCGTCGCCGCCGCGCCCCGGCCCACTCCCGGCACCGCCCTCGTCGGGTACGGCTTCCGCGACGGGCTCTGGCCCGACGTGCCGACCGCCGCGCTCCTCGACGCCGCCGTCGGCGACGTGCCCGTGGTCCTCGTGTCCGGCGACCTGCACTGCGCCTGGGTCTCGACCGCCGGCCTGCGGTTCCTCGGCGTCGGCGCGCACCCCACCGGTCTGCTCCGCGAGAGCGAGTGGCTGCCGCTGCAGGGCGCGGTCGACCACGTTCCCGACGACGTCGCCGACGCGCTCGTCGACGACGCGAGCGCCGCGGCCGCCGCGCGGGGAGTCGTCGGCGTCGTCGACCTCGAGATCGCCGACAACGTCGCTGTATGGCGTCGCCGGGCCGCCGCCCGGCCGGGGAGGCTCCGGATCCGCGCCGGTGTCTGGGAGGAGTTCCTCGACCGCGTCGTGCGCGAGGACCTGCACACCGGCGACCTCGTCGCAGGCCTCGTCACGCAGGGGCCGCTCAAGGTCATCACCGACGGTTCGCTCAACACCCGCACCGCCTTCTGCCACGACCCGTACCCGGGCCTGACCGGCCCGCACGCCCGCGGGATCCTCACCATCCCGCCCTCGCGGCTGGCGCCCCTGATGGCGCACGCGACGCGCCACGGCCTGCGTTGCGCGATCCACGCGATCGGCGACGCCGCCAACGCCCTGGCCCTGGACTCGTTCGCCTCGTCCGGCGCCGCCGGGTCCATCGAGCACGCGCAGCTGGTGTCCTGGGACGACGTCGAGCGGTTCGCCTCGCTCGGGGTCGTGGCGAGCGTCCAGCCCGAGCACGCGATGGACGACCGGGACGTGGCCGACCACCACTGGGCAGGCCGCACCGACCGCGCGTTCGCGTTCGGTGCGCTGCACCGGGCCGGCGTCCGGCTCGCGCTCGGGTCCGACGCCCCCGTGGCACCCCTGGACCCGTGGATCGCCGCCGACGCCGCGGTCGCCCGGTCCCGCGATGGCCGTTCCCCCTGGCACCCGGAGCAGGCGCTCGACCGGCGGGTCGCGCTGGAGTCGTCCGTCGACGGCCGCGGGCTGGCGCCAGCGGTCGGTTCACCCGCCGACCTCGCCGTCCTCGACGCCGACCCCCTGACCGCCCCGCTGCGCGGCATGCCCGTCGCCGGGACGCTCGTCGCCGGCGACTGGACGCACCGCACGCTCTGAGCGCTCTCGTCGAACCGCTCCTGTGGTCGACCACGCCGCGCCGCTCTCGTCGACCGTGCGGCGTCGTCTCTGGTCGACCGCGCCGCGCGTCAGGAGCCCCCGGCTCATCCGCGAGGATGGGCGCCATGCGTGCCGTCGTGATCGACCAGTTCGGCGTCCTCCCGGCCGTCCGCGAGGTCCCCTCGCCCACCTGCCCCGACGACGGCGTCGTCCTGCGTGTCACGGCCACGGGCGTGTGTCGCTCGGACTGGCACGGCTGGCAGGGTCACGACGACGACATCACGCTCCCGCACGTCCCCGGTCACGAGCTCGCGGGCGTCGTGGTCGAGGTCGGTCCTGGCGTCCGCTCCTGGGCCGTCGGCGACGAGGTCACCGTGCCGTTCGTCTGCGCCTGCGGGACGTGTGCCGCGTGCCGGGTTGGCGAGCAGCAGGTGTGCGAGCGGCAGCGCCAGCCGGGATTCACCGACGACGGCTCGTTCGCGGACCTCGTCGCCCTCCACCACGCGGACGTGAACCTGGTCCGCCTTCCCGCCGGGATGTCGCCGGTCACCGCGGCCGGGCTCGGCTGCCGGTTCGCGACCGCCTACCGCGCCGTCACCGTGCACGGCCGAGTCGCAGCGGGGGACTGGGTCGCCGTACACGGCTGCGGCGGCGTCGGGCTCTCCGCAGTGATGATCGCGGCCGCCGCCGGGGCGAGGGTCGTCGCGGTCGACGTCGCCCCCGCCGCCCGCGAGGCCGCGCTGGACATGGGCGCCACCGCGGTCCTCGACGGCACCGGCGACGTCGCCGCGCAGATCCACGCGCTCACCGACGGTGGCGCGGCCGTGTCGTTCGACGCGCTCGGCAGCCGCGCGACGGCGGCCGCGTCGATCCTCTCCCTGCGCCGGCGAGGGCGGCACGTGCAGGTCGGCCTCCTGCTCGGCGCCGACACCGCGCCGCCGTTGCCGATGGGCCGCGTGATCGGGTGGGAGCTCGAGATCTACGGCAGCCACGGCATGGCCGCGCACGAGTACCCGGCCATGCTCGCCCGGATCGCCTCCGGCGAGCTCGACCCGTCCCGCCTGGTCGGGCGCACGATCGGCCTCGACGACGCCCCGGCCGCGCTCGCTGCCCTGGGCGCCGGGACCAGCGGACCAGGCATGACGGTCGTCGTCCCCTGACCTGCGGCGCACCCGGTTCTTGGTGCCCGCGGCAGCAGTCAGCCGCGGAGAGGCCCGGCGCCCTGTTCGGCGCGCACCGACCCGGGTTCGCCCGAGCCGACCTCTGAGTCGGCACCCACCGCGGGCCCTGCGGGGATCTTCACGGCCGCAGCTGCTGCCTGCGTGGCACCGGCTGCGCGACGCCGGGCGGCGCCCCACTGGGTCAGGGCGACACCGGCGAGCACGATCGCCCCGCCGACCGGCTCGTACCAGTGCAGCCCCTCGTGGAGGACGAGCACCCCGAGCGTCGTGGAGACGAGCGGGATCACGTACGTGACGCTCGCCGTCACCGTGGCGCCGGCGATCGCGAGCACCCGCCAGAACAGCACGTACGCCAACCCGGTGCCGCCGAGCCCGAGCGCCAGCAGCGCGAGTGCGGGCGCGGGGGCGAGCGGCCCGGCGAGCGGCGTCGAGACCGCGAAGGGCAGGATCACGACAGCGCCGACCGCCAGCTGGATCGCTGGCAGCGCCACGTTCGAGAGGCCGGTGGTGGTCAGCCGCCGACGGCTCCACGCGTTACCGATGCCGTAGCAGAACGTGGCGCCGAGCAGCATGAGGCCGCCGACCAGGTCGATCGCGCCCGAGTCCCACACTCCGAGCAGCACCGCGATGCCGCCGAACCCGATCACCAGGCCGCCGACCTGCAGCCGGTCCGGCCGTTCTGCCGGCAGCAGGAGAGCGACGAACACCGCTGTGAAAAGGGGCGTCGTCGCGTTCACCAGCCCCGCCAGCACCGAGCTGACCCGCTGCTCGGCAAGCGCGAAGAGCACGAACGGGATCGCGGTCATCACCGCGCCGACGATCACGAAGTCACCGATCCGACGCCGCTCCACCCGGACCCGCTCGCGCCGGACCAGCAGGATCAGGGCGAGCATGGCGAATCCGACGATGATCCGCCCGAACGCGACCTGGGTGGGAGCGAACGTCTGCAGCGCCGTGGCGATGAACAGGAAGCTGCATCCCCACAGGCCGGCGAGCAGCAGGTAGGGGCCGATCCAGCCGCGGGTCGAAGGGGCCGGAGAGCTCATGCACGCATCATCTCCCGACCCACTGACACCCGTAGACGACCCCCGGATCGCACGAGCCCCAAGCCCTGACGGAAGCGGCGCGCAACTGGCGGGGTGTGGTTCAGCCGCCGCGAGGAGCCAGCTCAGATGGAGGCCGCGGGGCGTCCGAGGTGTCAGACGGTCAGAGGCGTCAGAAGGGTGGGTCGCCGATGTCGGGTGGCGGGGATCGGTGCTCGAGCGCGTCGGGTGGGACCAGGACCAGGACGGGACTGCGCGCGTAGGTCAGTCCGTGCCGGTCGGTCCAGGTCGAGACCCCGGTGGTGGGGTTGTAGGTGACCTGCCACCAGCCCTTGGTCTTGGCTTGGTGGTGGTGTTTGCAGAGGGCGTGCAGGTTCGACTCGCACGTTTGCGTGTCGTGAGCCTGCTCGGTGTCGGTGCGGTTGTGGTCGTAGGGGATGCGGTGGTCGAGCTCGCAGCGTGTGGCGGGTTGCCGGCAGCCGGGGAAGGTGCAGGTGACGTCGCGGGCTTGGACGGTGCGGGTCAGGTCCGCACCCGGCCGGTAGGACTGGGTGCCCACGGAGCAGACCTGCCCGGTGGCCGGGTCGGTCAGCACCCGGCGCCAGGTCGCGTCTTGGGCGAGCTCACGGGCGACCTGGGCCGGGATCGGCCCGTAGGACCCCAGGAACCCCGGGTTGTCGTCCAGACCCAGCAGGGTGGAGGCGGCCACAGAGACCTGCAGGGCGGCCCGTTGCCCGTGCCGGGTGGGTAGTGGGGTGCCGTCGGGGGTGGCCTGCCGGTCCAGGATCCCGGTGAAGATGTCACTGAATGCGTCCGCGCGCCGCTGATCGACTGTCCGGCCATCCCCGTCGACGGTGGCGTTGCCGGCCAGGGCGTCGATCGCGGTGAACGCCGCGGTGGCCTCGGCTGCGGGGAGGTAGGCGATCAGGCGGGCCATCGCGTCGGGCGCCAGCTCCAGGAACACCCCGCGCCGCTCCCGTTCGGTCCGGCGCCGCTTCTCCGGCACGTCCGGGTTGGCGGCCAGCAGGATCGCGCGCACGTGCCGGGTCAGCTGCGGGGCGGTCAGCTCGGCGGCGTGGTTCACGGCGTCGGCGACCACCCGGTCGATGACGTCGCGGTCCAGACCGGCCCCGCCCGTGTGGATCTCGGCCAGGATCACGTCGACCTTGCGCGCCTCCAGAGCACCGGCCGCCCACGCGTCGGCCAGCACCGGGTGGTCCGCGACGGCGTCCGCACGCAGGAACAGGTTCTCGGCCAACCGGCGGGTGCAGACCAGGGCGCAGGCGACCTCGTCGGAGACCCGCTCCAGGGTGTCCATCGGGGTGCGGTCCGCCAGCTCACGCACGAACCCGGCCTGCAAAGCCTGGAGCATCGCGACCGCCTGCTGCGACGCCGCAACAGCGTTCACCAACGCCGCACCCGAGACGTCCGCGACCGGCACCGAGGTCAGCATCGCGACCAAGTCCTCGACCCGCACACCCGGCAGCGGGACCTCCGCGGCGGCCATGTCCACGACCCGGCCAGCCGGACCAGGCGCCGGCGCCGCATCGGGCCGAGCGCCGTGCCCCGAGTCCGCCCACACCACCGGCGGGTAGTCGTCCATCCCCGTAGCGGCTGCGGGGGCGGAGCCCTGCCGCACAGACCCGTTGGTCGCGCCCGAAGCGGGGGTGAGCGTCGCGGTCGACCGCCCATCAACGCGCACCGGAGCATCCAGCACCGCCGTCATCGTCGCCACCTCCCGCCACCGACCTCGCTCGATCCGTCTTCGAACAACTGTACGACCGACCACTGACATTCGCCCCTGACCAGCGCAAATAGAGTCGGCCTGATGCCGCCGTGCTCGACGCGATTGCGGCGCGAGGGGGTGGACGCGAAGGTCGCAGCGCGCGAGATGGGATCGGGGAGCTGAGGGCAGGGGCGAGCAGGAGAGAAGTGAGTGGCAAGGAGGCGGTAGAGGGCAAGCTGCATCTGCCCGCAGCCAAGTGCGGAGGCGTGAGCAGCGAGGATGCGCGCGGTCGGTTCCGGGGGTGCGCGAGGCCGGCCGCGCGCAGTCGTCCCCGATGGCAACGCCCTCGCGGCCACCGACCCGTCGCCAATGGCAACGTGTCATTGCCCTCGCGGCCACCGACTGAGCACGTGCGCAGGACCCCCCGAACCACTCGCTAGAATCGCCGCGACCCCCACCGCCGCGCGAACACCTGGAGCCCCCCTGTGGGACGAGTCGTCGTCGATGTCATGCCGAAGCCCGAGATCCTCGACCCGCAGGGCAAGGCCGTCGCCGGCGCGCTGCCGCGGCTCGGGTTCGGGCAGTTCGCGTCCGTCCGTCAGGGCAAGCGGTTCGAGCTCGAGGTCGACGGGCCGGTGACCGACGAGATCCTCGCGGCAGCCCGCCGGGCCGGCGAGCAGGTCCTCTCCAACCCGGTGATCGAGGACGTCGTCGCGGTGTACGAGGACGCCCAGGCATGACCCGCATCGGCGTCGTCACCTTCCCGGGCACGCTGGACGACCGGGACGCCGCGCGCGCGGTTCGGCTCGCGGGCGCGGAGGCCGTGAGCCTCTGGCACGGCGACGCCGACCTGCACGGGGTCGACGCGGTGGTGCTCCCCGGCGGCTTCTCGTACGGCGACTACCTGCGCGCGGGCGCCATCAGCCGGTTCGCGCCGGTCATGGGCGAGATCGTCGATGCGGCGAACAAGGGCCTCCCGGTCCTGGGCATCTGCAACGGCTTCCAGGTCCTCACGGAGGCACACCTGCTGCCCGGCTCGATGATCAAGAACGACCACCTGCACTTCGTGTGCCGCGAGCAGGTCCTGTCCGTCGACAACGTCGACACCGCGTGGACCCGCGACTACACGGTGGGCGAGCACATCACGATCCCGCTGAAGAACCAGGACGGCCAGTACGTCGCCGACGAGCACACGCTCGACGAGCTGGAGGGCGAGGGCCGCGTGGTGTTCCGCTACCAGGGCTGGAACCCGAACGGCTCGCGCCGCGGCATCGCCGGCATCAGCAACGCGGCGGGCAACGTGGTCGGCCTGATGCCGCACCCCGAGCACGCGGTCGAAGAGGGCTTCGGCCCGGACGGCGCGAACGGACCCCGGACGGGCACGGACGGGCTGCGGTTCTTCACGTCGGTCCTCAAGGCCCTCGTCGGCTGACCGTGCTGGAGATCGTCGACTGGGACCACCCCGACGCCGCACGCCTCCGCACCGCCCAGCAGGACGAGCTCCGGGACCTGTACGGCGAGGACGACATCGGCCACACGATGACGGGCGAGAGCATCCTCGCGATGATCCTGCTGCGCGTCGACGGCGAGCCGGTGGCCTGCGGCGCGATCCGCGACGCCCAGGACGTGCTGGGGCCGGGCGTCGGCGAGCTCAAGCGCATGTTCGTCGTGCCGGAGCAGCGGGGCCGCGGGTACTCGCGCGCGGTGCTGACCGAGCTGGAGCGGGTCGCCCGAGACAGGGGCCTGCACCGGCTCGTCCTCGAGACGGGCGTGCTGCAGGCCCAGGCGATCGGCCTGTACCTGTCGGCCGGCTACCACTCGATGGACAACTTCGGCGAGTACGCGACGGAGACGTCGTCGCGCTGCTTCACCAAGGACCTCGACCAGGAGCCGCGCGCGCCGCGGGAAAGGCAGCGCCCCCCGATCGAGCTGACGCGCGTCCCGTGGGACGACCCGGATGCCGCGGCGCTCCGCTACGCGTTCCACCTCGACGGGTCCACGCGCTACCCCGAGTTCGCCGACGTCGGGCCCTACGAGGACTTCGACGCCCGCAACGGCATCGGCGTCCTCTCGACGGTGCTCGCACGCATCGACGGCCGAGCGGTCGGGTGCGCGTCGTTGCGCGCGACCGGCGACGGCTTCCCGGACGGCTCCGGCGAGCTCAAGAAGGTCTGGGTCGCCGACGAGGCCCGCGGCACCGGCGTCGCCCGCGCCCTGCTCGCCGCCATCGAGGACGACGCCCGCGCCCACGGCCTGACCAGCGTGGTCCTGCAGACGGGCATCCGGCAGCCGGAGGCCGTCACGCTGTACCGCACCGCCGGCTACCGGCCCGTGCCGCCGTTCGCGCCCTACGCGGACGACCTCCTCTCGCTGTGCTTCGCGAAGGACCTCTGAGTCTCACATCGCGGGATCTTCAGTCCCAAGCCTGGCCATAGGGCCGACCCCTTCCTACTTTGTGCGCGCCATCCCGAGCGACCGAGAGACCTGGCTCGTCGACGTCGCAGCAACCCCCCGGCCCACCGGGTGCGGGTGCTCCTGCCAGGACCGATGCGCCCGACGACCGGAAGACACGATGACCACCTCTGAGACGTTCCCTGTCGCGATCGAGCTGACAGCCGCGGGCCGCCACCCGGCCGCCTGGCGCCTGAGCCCGACCGACCCCTTCGCCGCGCAGCACTGGGTCCGGCTCGCGCGAGCAGCAGCCGACGCCGGCGCGACCCTCGTCATCCTCGACGACACCGCGGCCCCGCCGGTCGAGCGGCCCGGCGCCCTCGTCGGCAGCCTGGACGCGGTCGGCGTGGCGGCGCTGCTCGGGCCGCTCACCGACGGCGTCGGCCTGGCCCCGGTGGTGCCGGTGACCTACCGCGAGCCGTTTCACGTCGGCAAGGAGATCCAGACGCTGGACCACGTGAGCCTGGGCCGCGGAGCCGTGCAGGTCGACGTCGCCGCGCCGGCGGGGGACAGCCGGGCCGGCGCCGAGGCCCTGCGCTACGACGAGCGCGTCCCGCGGGACCTGTCCGCCCTGTGGCGCGAGGCCGACGACGTGCTGGAGGTGCTCGGCCGGCTCTGGGACAGCTGGGAGGACGATGCGATCGTCCTGGACGCCGAGAACGACCGGTACATCGACCGCGACCGCGTGCACGCCATCGAGTTCGAGGGCGAGTTCTTCTCGGTGCAAGGCGCGTCGATCACGCCGCGCTCGCCCCAGGGCCGTCCGGTCGTGATCCTCCGGGGCGACGAGCCGCACGCCCGCGAGGTCGCCGCGCGCCGGGCGGACGTCGTGCGGGTTGCCGACGAGGGCGCCGTGGCGCTCGTGCGGGCGGCGGCCGCGGCAGCCGGGCGCGAGGTGATCGTCCTCCTCGACGTCGACGTCCTGCTCGGCACGTCCGACGACGACGCCCGCGCACGCCTCGACGACCTCGACGCGCTCGAGCCGTGGCCCACCGCCGCCGTCGTCGCCGGCCCCGCCACCGCGGCCGAGACGCTTCGGGACCTGGTCGACCGCTCCGGCGCCGACGGGCTCACGCTCCGCCCGCTCGCCCTCGCGGGCGACCTCCCGCTGCTGGGCGAGGTCCTGCCACCGAGCCGGGGCGGCAGCACCCTGCGCGACTCCCTCGGCCTGCCCCGCCCCGTCAGCCGCTACGCGGCCGCCCGCTAAGGACCTCCGATGACCAAGCAGATTCACCTCGCGGCCCACTTCCCGGGCGTCAACCACCACACGGTCTGGACGGACCCGAGCCACCACGCCGACACCCAGTCGTCGTTCGCGTCGTTCCGGCACCTCGCCGCCACCGCCGAGCGCGGGCTGTTCGACTTCGTCTTCCTGGCCGAGGGCCTGCGCCTCCGCGAGCACCGGGGACAGCTGGTCGACCAGGACGTCGTCGGCCGCCCCGACACCTACGCGGTTCTGGCCGCCCTGGCCGGCGTGACCACCCACGTCGGCCTCGCGGGGACCATCAACGCGACCTTCAACGACCCCTACGAGCTCGCCCGGCAGCTCGCGACGCTCGACCACCTCTCGGCCGGCCGGGCCGCGTGGAACGTCGTGACCTCGTCGGACGCCTTCCACGGCGCGAACTTCCGTCGCGGCGGCTACCTCGCCTACCCGGACCGGTACGAGCGGGCGCGCGAGGTGGTCGACGCCGCGCGGGCGCTGTGGGACGCGTGGGCACCGGACGCGGTCGTGGCCGACGCGGCCTCCGGCCAGTTCGTCCGCCCGGGCTCCTTGGACACCGTCCGCACGGGCGGCCGCCTGGTCGACATCGAGGCCACCCCGACCCTCCCGCGGCCGCCGCAGGGCCACCCGGTGATCCTGCAGGCCGGCGACTCCGACGGCGGCCGCGAGCTCGCCGCGCAGGTGGCGGACGCGGTCTTCTCCCGGCACAGCGAGCTCGCCGACGGCAAGGCGTTCTACACGGACGTGAAGGGACGGCTGGCCGCGTACGGCCGGCGCTCCGAGGACCTGCTGATCCTGCCCGCCGCGTCGTTCGTGCTGGGGGACACCGAGGCCGAGGCCGAAGAGAAGCTCCGCGCGATCCAGCTCCAGCAGGTCCGGCCGAGCGTCGCGCGGTCGTTCGTCGAGCAGGTCTGGAACCGCGACCTGTCGGACTACGACGTCGACGGCCCGCTGCCCAGCATCGACCCGCTGGTCGACGCCCCGTCGATCACGCAGGGCCGCGCCTCGCACTTCCGCGACCCGCTGGCCATCGCCCGTCAGTGGCGCGAGCTCTCCGAGGCCAAGGGCCTGTCCATCCGCGAGCTGGTGATCCAGGTCATCGGCCGCCACTCGTTCGTCGGCACCCCGCAGCACGTGGCCGCCGAGATCGACCGGTACGTGCAGGAGGACGCCTCCGACGGCTTCATCCTCGTGCCGCACCTGACGCCGCACGGTCTCGACGAGTTCGTCGACACCGTGGTCCCGCTGCTGCAGGAGCGGGGCACGTTCCGCACGTCCTACGAGGGCTCGACCCTGCGCGAGCACCTCGGGCTCCCGCCGGCCGACGCCTTCGGCCGCACCGCCGACGCCGATGTGAGGGCTTCCTGATGACGACCACGACCGAGCGTTCCGCCTTCCTCGCCGACTGGGAGGACTGGCACGCGACGCGCGAGGCCTACTTCCGCCAGCCGCACGGCTGGGTCGCGATCACGGCCCTGCACTGGCTCTCGGCCGAACCCCGCGCGCTCGCCGGCGTGCCGGGCCTGTGGTCCGCCGACGGGCTCGTGCGCGTGGAGGCCGTCGAGGGGCTCGAGCTGCCCGACGGCACGCCGGTCGAGGGCGGCGTCGCGACGCTCGACCCGGTCGAGGGCGCGCCCGGCCTGTCGGTCCGTGCCGGTGACCTCCTCCTCGAGGTGGCCCGCCGCACCGGTCACGCGATCGTCCGGGTGCACGACCCGGCAGCCCCGCAGCTCGCCGCGTTCGACGGCATCCCGGCCTACGACCCGTCGCCGGACTGGGTGCTGACCGGCCGGTTCGAGCCGTACGACGAGCGCCGCACGGTCACCACGGGTGCGGTCGTCGACGGGCTCGAGCACCACCACACCGCCGTCGGCACCGTGCACTTCGAGGTCTCCGGGGTCCCGCAGGCGCTCATCGTGTTCGACGGCGGCGCCCGCGGGCTCAGCGTGCTGTTCCGGGACGCGACGAGCGGCGTCACCACCTACCCCGCCGCGCGCACCCTCGCGCTGGGCCCAGTGGCCGACGACGGCACGGTCACGCTCGATCTCAACCGCGCCTCGAACCTGCCCTGCGGCCTCACGCAGTTCGCCACCTGCCCGATCCCGCCGCCGGAGAACGTGCTGACCGTGGCGATCGAGGCCGGGGAGCAGTGGGTGCTCTAGGCCTTCGACGCGCGCAGCCGCGCGATCTCCGCGAACCTCATCCACTCGTCCTCGGCCGAGGCGGGCAGCGCGACCCAGTCGTAGAACAGGCGCCCGCTGTCGCCCGGTGACCACACCGCCGCCCCGGGCAGCGCCAGCGCCTCCGCGTGCTCGGCGCTGTTCCGGCCGAGCTTGACCACCAACCGGTCGCCGCCGACGTGCCCGGCGAACATGGTGGAGCCCACCTTGAGGATCGGGCGCCCCATCATCTGCGCGCGCGTCGCGCCGCGCGCGACCAGGTCGTCGGCGATCGCGTCGTAGTCGCTGTCCGTCATGGACCGAGCATCCCGCGCACCTCCGACATGCGGTACCGGCGCGGCGTGCCTACGGTGGCCCGGCCGCCGCGATCAGCAGCCCCGCGGGCGTGCCACCCGAGGAGGAACGCATGACGAACGAGGACCAGCAGGCCAAGGTCGCGGGACTGATCAAGGACGCGCGGATCGCGATGCTCACCACGGTGTCGGCGGACGGCTCGCTGGTGAGCCGGCCCATGGGTGTGCAGGACGTGGACTTCGACGGGGACCTGTGGTTCTTCGCCGAGGAGGGCAGCCACAAGGTGCACGAGGTCGAGGGCGGCAGCCCCGCCAACGCGGCCTTCGCGGACTCGACGGCCTGGGTCTCGGTCTCCGGTCGCGCCGAGGTGGTCCGCGACCGCGCCAAGATCAAGGAGCTGTGGGGCACCTCCGCCGAGGCCTGGTTCCCCGACGGTCCGGAGACTCCCGGCGTGGTCCTGGTCGTGCTCCGCGGGGAGACGGCGGAGTATTGGCACGCCAAGGGCGGCCGCCTGACCACCGCGTTCAGCCTGGTCAAGGCCAAGGTGACCGGCGAGCGCTACGACGGCGGCGAGAACGAGACCGTCCGGCTCTGAGCGGTCACATCGACGCGACGAGGTTGACCAGCAGCGCGATGATCACGGTCCCGAACAGGTAGCTGAGCAGCGCGTGCCCGAGCGCGGTCCGGCGCATCGACGACGAGCCCAGGTCGGTGTCGGAGATGGCGAAGCTCATGCCGACGGTCACGGCGACGTACGCGAAGTCGGTGTACCGCGGCGCCTCTCGCATGTGGAAGTCGATCCCACCGGCGCCGTCGGTCAGGTACATGCGCGCGTACCGCAGCGCGAACACCGTGTGGATCGCGGCCCACGACGCCAGCACGCTGGCGAGCACGGCGATCGTCGGCAGCAGCTGGCCGATCTCCTTCTCGACCAGCACGACGACGACCCCGACCAGGGTGACCAGCGCCGCGGCGAGGACGACGGCGTGCGCGCCGAACCGGGTGGGCTCCTCGCGCGTGGCGTGCGACGCGGTGTCGTCGGGACCCATCGGCGCGACCGCCGCCCAGGTCCACACGACGAACACCGCGGCCACGGTCGCCCAGCCGGCGAGGACCGCGGCGACCGCCGACGTCCAGCCGACGACGGCGGCGACGACCACCCCGGCCAGCACTCCGACCAGGAGTCGGACCAGCGACGACGAGTTGCTCACGCCGCCAGTGTTCCGCTCCCGACGGCGGGATCAGGGAGGTGTCACCCCAGTGTGTCGAGCGCCTGCGTCAGGTCGTCGATGAGGTCCGCCGGGTCCTCGAGGCCCACCGACAGCCGCACGGTCGACTCGCCGATGCCGACGGCCGCGCGCCCCTCGGGGCCCAGCTTGCGGTGCGTCGTCGTCGCCGGGTGCGTGACCATCGACTTGGCGTCGCCGAGGTTGTTGGAGATGTCGACGATCCGCAGCGCGTCGAGCACGCCGAACGTCACCTTCTTGGCGACGTCGGGCTGCGCGCCCGCCGGCACTGCGAGGTTGAACGTCACGACGGTCCCGCCGCCGGACTGCTGCGCGAGCGCGAGCTCGTGCTGCGGGTGGCTCGCCAGGTACGGGTAGCGGACCAGCGACACGCCGGGCTGCTGCTCGAGCCAGGTCGCCACCTGCAGGGCCGACGCCGTCTGGTGCCGCACGCGCAGCGACAGCGTCTCGAGGCCCTTGAGCAGCACCCACGCGTTGAACGCCGACAGCGACGGCCCGGTGTTCCGGATGAGCGTCTGCACCGGCCCGTGGATGTACTCGTCGGTGCCCAGGATCGCGCCGCCGAGCACCCGCCCCTGGCCGTCGATGTGCTTGGTCGCCGAGTACACGACGACGTCCGCGCCGAGCTCGAGGGGCCGCGAGAGCACCGGGGTGGCGAACACGTTGTCGACGACGACGGTCGCGCCGGCGGCGTGCGCCAGCCGGCTGACGGCGGCGATGTCGACCAGGTCCTGCATGGGGTTGGACGGCGTCTCGAAGAACACGACGTCCGCCGGCGTCGAGAGCGCCTCCTCCCACTGCGAGAGCTCGTGCCCGTCGACGTAGTCGGTGCGCACGCCCCACTTGGCCAGGATCTCCTCGAAGATCACGACGGTCGACCCGAACAGCGCGCGCGCGGACACGATGCGCGACCCCGACTGCACGAGCGCGGCGAGCGACGTGAACACCGCGGACATGCCCGACGCCGTCGCGAACGCCGCCTCGGCGCCCTCGAGCAGCCGCAGGCGCTCCTCGAACGTGGACACCGTCGGGTTGTTGTAGCGGCTGTAGAGGAACCGGTCGGCCTCGCCGGCGAACGCGGCCTCGGCCTCCGCGGCGGCGTCGTAGACGTACCCCTGCGTCAGGAAGATCGCCTCGGAGGTCTCCTGGAACTGCGAGCGGACCAGCCCGCCGCGCACGGCGAGGGTGTCGGGCCGCAGGTCGGTGCGCGGGGCGCGGCGGTCGTCCCAGTCGCCGGGGCCGGGGACGCGCCGGGGGTTCACGCCTGCCGCCACGGCAGGCCGGCGGCGCGCCAGCCGGAGTGACCGCGGTGACCGTCGGGGCCGACGTCACCCTCGAAGCCCTCGAGCACGTTGTAGGCCGGGCCCAGGCCCGCGGCGGTCGCGGCCTGCGCGGCGGCGATCGACCGGACGCCGGAGCGGCACAGGAACACCACGGGTCGACCGGCCCCGACGCCGGCGTCGGCGAGCTGCTTGAGGAACTGTGGGTTGGGCCGTCCCGACGGGTAGGAGACCCACTCGACCAGGGCCGCGCGCCCGTCGAGCGCCGCGGAGTCGGGGATGCCGACGTACCGCCACTCGGCGTCCGTGCGGACGTCGACGAGCACGGCGGTCTCGTCGGACGTCAGGAGGTCCCAGGCCTGCTGGGGGGTCAGGTCACCGGCGTAGCTCATCAACGGCCTCGTCTCATCGGTCCTGGCGGTAGCACCCTCGGCCGGGCACGTGGTGCCCGCGGGTTGCTGCGGCGTCGTCGAGCCAGATCTCTCAGCCGCTCTGGATGGTGCCGGTGATGCTACGCGCGGTCGGCAGGTCCGAACCAACTGGTGGACACGGTGTCCCGTCAGGCGAGACGAACCGCGCGGTGCGTTGACAGGTGCCGCGGGCTGCCGCGACCCTCGTTGCAGGTCATGAGCGCCAGCGTCAAGCCCCGGCTCGCTGGCCGGCAACCCTCCTCCGCGGTGGGGTGCCCCGGGTGACGACCTGGCCGCGCCCCGTCCGGGGTTCGGCAAGCGCGGGGTCCCACCTGTCGAGGGTGTCCCCCCGGAACGTGTCGGAGGACCACCATGACCATCATCGCCGAGCGCACCTCGTGTGCTTCCGTCGACGTCGTGGGTGCGCTGCTCCCCGTCGTCGGCGGCACCACCACCGTCCCGCTCGTGGACGGCACCCAGCGCGTGTACGCCAACCTCGACTACGCCGCCAGCGCGCCCGCGCTCGAGGCTGTCGCGGCGCGCGTGACCGAGGTGCTGCCGCTCTACGCCTCCGTGCACCGCGGCGCCGGGTACCTGTCGCAGGTGTCCACCGCGCTGTACGAGTCCGCGCGGCAGACGATCGCGCGGTTCGTCGACGCGCGTCCCGACGACGTCGCGATCATCACGCGCAACACCACGGACTCCCTCAACCTGCTGGCCGGCGTCGTGCCGTCCGGCGGTCGGGTGCTGGTGCTGGACGTCGAGCACCACGCCAACCTGCTGCCCTGGGTGCAGTCGTCCGAGCGGCACGGCAACCGCACGACGATCCTGCCCATCCGCGACACCGTGGCCGCGACCCTCGATGCCCTGCGCGCCGAGCTCGCCCGGCAGCCGTACGCCCTGGTCACCGTCACGGGCGCCTCCAACGTGACGGGGGAGGCGCTGCCGATCGACGAGGTCGTCGCACTCGCCCACGCCGAGGGCGCCCGGGTCGCGGTCGACGGCGCGCAGCTGGTCCCGCACCGGGGCTTCTCGCTGACGTCGACGGACGCCGACTACGTCGCCTTCTCGGGCCACAAGACGTACGCACCGTTCGGCGCGGGGGCCCTCGTCGGCCGCCGCGACTGGCTCGACACGGGCACGCCGTACCTCGCAGGGGGAGGTGCGGTGCGCGACGTGCGGACCGATCGGACGGTCTGGCAGCCGGCGCCGGCGCGGCACGAGGCGGGCTCGCCGAACGTGCTCGGCGCGATCGCCCTGGCCGAGGCGTGCGACCAGCTGGCGGCCCTCCCCGCCGGCGCCCTCGCCGCGCACGAGGAGGCGCTGCGGGCGCGGCTCGTCGAGGGGCTCTCGGGCATCGACGGTGTCGAGATCGCGCGCATCTGGCCGGACTCCGCGGCGCCGGTCGGCGTCCTCACGTTCACCGTGCCGGGTCACGACCCGGGCCTGGTCGCCGCGTACCTCGCCGCCGAGCACGGCATCGGCGTCCGCGACGGCCGCTTCTGCGCGCACCCGCTGCTCGCGCACCTCGGCGCGTCGGGCGGCGCCATCCGCGCGTCGGTGGGCGTCGGGACGACGAGCGAGGCCGTCGACCGCCTGGTCGAGGCGCTCACCGCGTACCTCGCGTCAGGTCCGGCCGTCCGGTACGAGGTGGTCGACGGCTGCTGGGCGGTCGTCGACGACACGCGCCCGCTGCTCGCCGTGCACGGCCTGGACCACCTGGCCGCGACAGCCGCAGCCGCCTGCGGCCCGGCCCTGGACGACTGACCGCCGCCCTGCCACCCCCCGGCCCGCCCGACCGAGAACGTCACTTCGCCGCCAGAACGTCACTTCGAGGTGCCGTTCTCCCGGCGAAGTGACGTTCTCGCGATCGGATCGGGCGACGATGGGGAGAATGGGCCGGTGACCGAGCCCGAGCAGCTGCCCGTCGTCCCGCGCATCGGGGTGCTCGGCGTGCTCGCGTTCGTTTGCGAGCTCGCGATGATCGCTCTGCTGGCGGTGGCTGGCTGGCGGCTCGGATCGAGCACCCTCGCCTCGATCGCGCTCGCGGTCGGGTTCTGCGTGGTGGCGATCGGGATCTGGGCGCGATGGATGGCGCCGGCATCGGCACACCGCCTCCGACGCGGGCCGCGGGTCGCCGCGCAGACGGCGCTGTTCGTCGCGGTCGGCGCCGTCTGCATCTCCGCCGGCCTCACCGCGTGGGGCATCGCCTTCGCCATCGTCGCGTCGGCGGTGTTCGCCGGCGCGAAGGACACCGATCCCGCACAGCGCCCCTGACCCGACCGAGACGCCGGGCGCCGGATCCCGTCGCGAGAAGGTCGACCCGGCTCTCGGGGACCACCGGCCGGATCCGCCCGCGAGGTCGTGAGTTCGAGACGAAGTCGCGAGCTGCAACGCACGACTTCGTCGCAGACTCACGACCTCGCCGCGGCCGGGTGCATCCGGGGGCCGGGGGTCGGGCGAAGAGGGGACAGGGCGCCTTCCGGTGCCCGCGCGGCGCGGCGCAGGGGCGTCGGCCGCGACCGTCGTCCGCAGGAGCCCACCATGAGGATCCGTCGCACGCTCTCCGTCCTGGTCGCCGCCGGTGTCGTCGCCGGCGGGGGGCTCGCCCTCGCGCCCGCCGCGAGCGCCGAGGCCCCACCCACCGGCACGTCCAGCCTGGCGGCGCTGCTGGCGTCGGACGGCGACACGTTCGACCACAACTGGCGGGACTTCGACATCCTCGACCAGGCGGTCGGCGCGGTCCTGGCCGCGAAGCCGTCGAGCCCGGTCGCGGTGCTCGCCGACGGCACGGTCCCGCTCACGGCGTTCCTGCCGACGGACCGCGCGTTCCAGCTGCTGGCCAAGGACCTGACCCACCGCTGGTACGGCAGCGAGCAGGAGGTCCTCACGGCGCTCGCGGGGGCGGTCGGCATCGACGCCATCGAGCAGGTGCTGCTCTACCACGTGGTCCCGGGCGCGACGATCGACTCCGCCACCGCGCTGGCCTCGGACAACGCCGTCCTCACTACCGCCCAGGGCGGCACGTTCAAGGTCAACGTCCTCTCGAAGAGGTTCGGCCTCGTGCAGCTGCGCGACCAGGACCGCAACGACCTCAACCCGTTCCTGATCCCGGGCAAGCTCGACCTCAACAAGGGCAACGTGCAGATCGCGCACGCGATCACGTTCGTCCTGCGCCCGATCGACCTCTGAGGCCAGCCGCTGCCTCCGGTCAAGAACCGGCCGGAGGCGGCGCGCTCAGCGCAGCCGGGTGACCGTTCCCGTCAGGTGCGGCTTGCCGGAGCGGGCGTCCCAGCCGGCGAACGTGAACCCGTCGGCCGGGGCGCCCGCCACCCGCACGGTCACCGTCCCCGGCAGCAGCACCGGCTTGACGAACTCGACCGACCAGTCGAACGCGTCCCCGCGGCCGGCGCCGACGTCGGCGAGCGCCCGCGAGGCCGTGTACATGCCGTGCGCGATGGCGCGGGGGAAGCCGAGCGCCTTGGCGGACAGCGCCGAGAGGTGGATCGGGTTGCGGTCGCCCGACACCGCCGCGTACCGCCGACCGACGTCGCCGTCGAGCGTCCAGCGGCCGGTCGGGGTGGGCGGTGCGAAGGGTTCCGACGAGTCGTCGACGGACCCGGCCAGGAACACCCCGCGCGCCAGGTACGTGGAGACGCCGCGCCACGCGAGCGCTCCGTCCACCGACACCTCGGTGACGAGGTCGACCTGCGTGCCCGACCGGTGCGGGCGCAGGTCGGCGGCCGAGGCGCGGATGTCGAGCGCGTCGCCGAGCGTCAGCGGCCGCCTCTGCGTGACCCGGTTGGCCAGGTGCACGAGGCCGACGAGCGACAGCGGGAAGTCCGACCGGACCATGAGCGCGGTGGCCACGGGGAACGCGAGCACGTGAACGAAGCCGGCGGGCAGCTGGTCCGAGGCCGACTCGCCGAGCAGGTGCTGGTACTCCGTGAGGTGCTCCGAGGACGCGCGCACCCCGCGGACCACGTACTCCACGGACGGCAGGGTCGACGGCCCGGACCGCACCCGATGCGCCACGGCGAGCCCGGCCCCGCGGGCGTACAGCCCGCCGAGCCGCGGCACCCCCGGCAGGACGACGGTCGTCGTCACTGGCCCACCATGTTCTGGCCGCACACGCGCAGCACGCGTCCGACGATGCCTCCCGCGGCGGGCGACGCGAGGAACGCCACGGTCTCGGCGACGTCGACCGGCTGGCCGCCCTGCTGCAGCGAGTTGAGCCGGCGCGCGACCTGCCGCGTGAGAGCGGGGATGCGCGCCGTCATCTCGGTCTCGATGAACCCGGGAGCCACCGCGTTGGCCGTGCCGCCGAACGCCGCGAGCAGCGGCGCGGTCGCGCGGACCATGCCGATGACCCCGCCCTTCGACGCGGCGTAGTTGGTCTGCCCGCGGTTGCCGGCGATGCCCGACGTCGACGCCAGCGACACGATGCGCGGCGCATCGGTGAAGTCGCCCGACGTCAGCAGGGCCTCGTTGATCCGCAGCTGCGACGCGATGTTCACGGCGAGGACCGAGTCCCACTTGTCCGAGGACATGTTGGCCAGCAGCTTGTCGCGCGTGATCCCGGCGTTGTGCACGACGATGTCCAGCCGCCCGTGCCGCTGCAGCGCGTGCTCCAGCAGGCGCTCGCCGGCGTCCGGCGCGGTGACGTCGAGCTGCAGCGCGGTCCCCCGCACGCGGTTGGCCACGGCGACCAGCTGCTCGCCGGCCGCCGGCACGTCGACCGCGACGACTGTGGCGCCGTCGCGGGCCAGCGTGTCGGCGATCGAGGCGCCGATGCCGCGCGCGGCGCCGGTGACGACCGCGACGCGGCCGGCCAGCGGCTTCTCCCAGTCCTCCGGGAGCGACCCCGCGGAGGAGTCGACCGCCAGCAGCTGCCCGTCCACGAACGCGGACTTCGTCGACAGGAAGAACCGCAGGGCGCCGACGACCGACGGCGCGGTGACGGGCACGCCGTCGGCGACGACGATCCCGTTGCCGGTCGACCCGCCGCGCAGCTCCTTGGCCAGCGAGCGGAGCAGGCCGTCCACGCCCTGCCGGGCGGCCGCGACCGCCGGGGCGTCGTCGGCACCCGCGGCCCGCGAGACCGTGACCACCCGGGCGCCGCGCGGCAGCGACTTGAGCACCGCGCCCGCGGCCAGGACCGGCTCGGCCAGCTGGTCGGGGTGCGTGAGCTCGGTGAGCGCGAGGACGACGGCGACGTACCGGGTGCCGGGCGTGGCGGTCCGGTGCACGTCGAGGTCCCAGTCGGTCGACAGGTACCGGGACAGCGCGTCGGACTCGCCGCCTCGCCCGAGGACGAGCACGGCGCCGTCGATCAGCGGACGGCCCGGCTCGTACCGGCGCAGCGGTGCCGGCTGCGGAAGCCCCAGCTGCTTGGCCAGCTTCTTGGTGACGCCGCTGTTCACGAGGTTGAGGTACGTGTCGGTCATGGTCAGGCCGCCTCGAGGATCGCGGTGAGGCCCAGCCCGCCGGCTGCGCAGACGGACACGAGCGCGCGGACCGGCTTGTCGGATCCCGACTCCACCTTGCGGCGGTGCAGCTCCTTGCTGATGGTCGCGATGATCCGGCCGCCGGTCGCGGCGAACGGGTGGCCCGCCGCCAGCGACGAGCCGTGCACGTTGAGCCTCGACCGGTCGACGGTGCCGAACGCCCCGTCGAGCCCGAGCCGCGTGCGGCCGAACTCCTCGGACTCCCACGCGGCGAGCGTCGTCAGCACGGTCGCGGCGAAGGCCTCGTGGATCTCGATGTAGTCCAGGTCGGCCAGCGTCAGGCCGTTGCGCGCGAGCAGCCGCGGCACCGCGAACGCGGGGGCCATGAGCAGGCCGTCGTCCCCGTGCACGAAGTCGACCGCCCCGGCCTCGGCGTCGACCACGGACGCGAGCGGCACCAGGTCGTGCGCGGCCGCCCAGTCCGCCGAGCCGAGCAGCACCGTGGACGCCCCGTCGGACAGGGGCGTCGAGTTGCCCGCCGTCATCGTCGCGGGGGTGTCCAGGCCGAGCCCGAACGCCGGCTTGAGCTTCGCCAGCTTCTCCAGGGACGAGTCGGCGCGCAGGTTGGCGTCGCGGGTGAGTCCGCGGAACGGGGTGACCAGGTCGTCGAAGAAGCCGGAGTCGTACGCGGCGGCCAGGTTCTGGTGGCTGGCCAGCGCGACCTCGTCCTGCGCGGCCTGCGTGATGCCCCACTGGGCGGTGGTCAGCGCCTGGTGCTCGCCCATCGACAGGTGCGTGCGCGGCTCGCCGGTGTTCGGGGCCGACGGCGCGAGGTCCTTCGGGCGGATCTGGGCGATCGCCGCCAGCTTCTGCTTCGTGCTGCGCGCGCGCGACAGATCGAGCAGCGCGCGACGCAGGCGGTTGCTCACCGCGATGGGGGCGTCCGACGTGGAGTCCACGCCGCCGGCGATGGCCGACTCGAGCTGGCCCAGGCGGATCTTGTTGCTCAGCGAGACGACGGTCTCGAGGCCGGTCGCGCAGGCCTGCTGGACGTCGTACGCGGGGGTCTCGGCCGAGAGCGCCGACCCGAGCACGGCCTCGCGCGTGAGGTTGAAGTCCTTGCTGTGCTTGAGCACGGCACCCGCGGCGACCTCGCCGATGCGCTCGCCCTGCAGCCCGTACCGGGCGACGAGGCCGTCGATCGCCGCGGTGAGCATGTCCTGGTTGCTGGCGCGGACGTACGGGCCGCCGGCGCGGGCGAAGGGGATGCGGTTCCCGCCGAGCACGTAGGCGGGCCGGACGGTGGGGGTGGTGCGGGCCTTGGAGGGGGCCATGGGGCGTTCCTCTCGCATGTCACTGAGCATCGTCGCTGAGCGTCGGGGGGCCCGAGCGGATGCGCTCGAACTGACGTGGTGTCCGAAACCCACAGTACCTGATACCTTCGGTCTCGTGAGCCCTGTCACGCCGGGCCCGTCGAAGGCGACGGCCCTCACCCTGCTGAACACCGAGGTCGGTCGTGCGCGACCGACCCTTCCCGCGCCCCCCGTCAGCCGCCGTCCTCCTCAGGATGCCTTCGCCGCCGACGGCCGGTCCACCCGCTGGGCCGACCACCGCGAGGCCCGTCGCGCCGAGCTGGTCCGCATCGCCCGCCGCACCGTGCACCACCGCGGACCCGACGTGTCGATGGAGGAGATCGCGGCCGCCGCGGGCACCTCGAAGTCGATCGTCTACCGCTACTTCGCGGACAAGACCGGCCTGCAGATCGCGGTCGCCGAGGCCGTCGTGCTCCAGATCCAGGGGGCGCTCGAGGGCGTCCTGCGGATCGCGCCGACCCCGCGGGACGGCCTGCGGGCCATGGTCGCGGTCTACCTCGAGATGATCGAGTCGTCGCCCAACGTCTACGCGTTCGTGACGCGCAACGGCTCGGTCGAGTCCGGCGGGCCGCTGGGCCACTTCCTCGACTCAGTGACCGCCCTCGTCGCCGCCCCGTTCGCCCGCGGCCTGACCGAGGAGCACGCGGACGGTCGGCGCACCGCGCGTCGGCCCGAGGGTTCCGACGACCACGACGACGACGCCCCGCTGCGGGCGCGGGTCGCGCTGGCCGAGTCCTGGGCCGCCGGCGCGGTGGGCTTCGTCCGCGGCTCCGGCGAGTGGTGGCTGGCCCACCGCGACGAGCCCGACAGCCCGGACCGCGAGGAGATCACCGCCCAGGTCGCCGCCTGGCTCTGGGCCGGACCCGTCGGGCTGCTCGCCCGTGACCGTCACCGCACCACCCCTGACCCCACCTCGGACCTGACGTACGCCCCGGAGGAGCCCCGATGACCACCACCACACCCCGCCCCACGGTCGAGGCGCCGGACTCCGGTGACCCGCGGCTCGACGCCGACGTCACCAACGTCGACATCGCGCACCTGCACAAGGTCCTGCTCGGGCACTACCCGGAGCTGCGTCTCGCGGCCCGCACCCTGATGGCGGACGAGCGGTTCCACCGGATCGAGGGCCAGACGCTCGCCGAGCACCGCGAGCGCGTCCTGGGCCAGCTCCGCCTGCTCGCAGCCGAGGGGGACGTGCACCGTTCGTTCCCTGAGCGCTTCGGCGGCGCCGAGGACCACGGCGGCTTCCTCGCCCGGTTCGAGGAGCTCACGCACGCGGACCCGTCGCTGCAGATCAAGTCGGGCGTGCAGTGGGGCCTGTTCGCCTCGGCCATCTACCACCTGGGCACCGAGCGCAACCACGACGAGCTCCTCGCCGACGCCCTCTCGGTCAAGGTCCCCGGCGCCTTCGCGATGACGGAGACGGGCCACGGCTCCGACGTCGCCGCCATCGGCACCACCGCGACGTACGACCCGGCCACGCAGGAGTTCGTCATCCACACGCCGTTCCGCGCGGCATGGAAGGACTACCTGGGCAACGCTGGCCAGCACGGCACGGCCGCGGCCGTCTTCGCCCGGTTGATCACGGCCGGGACCGACCACGGGGTGCACGCGTTCTACGTGCCCATCCGCGACGCCGACACCCTGGAGTTCCTGCCCGGAGTGGGCGGCGAGGACGACGGTCTCAAGGGCGGCCTCAACGGCATCGACAACGGGCGGCTCTGGTTCGACCACGTGCGGATCCCGCGGACCAACCTCCTCAACCGGTACGGCGACGTCGCCGAGGACGGCACCTACTCGTCGCCCATCGCGAGCCCGGGCCGCCGGTTCTTCACCATGCTCGGCACGCTGGTCCAGGGCCGCGTCTCGCTCGACGGGGCCGCCGTCACGGCCGCCCGCGTGGGCCTGACCATCGCGATCACGTACGGCAACCAGCGCCGGCAGTTCAACGCCGCGTCGCCGACGGACGAGGTCGTCATCCTCGACTACGCCGAGCACCAGCGCCGCCTGCTCCCGCTGCTGGCAGAGACGTACGCCGCCGGGTTCGCGCACGAGGACCTGCTCGCCGCGTTCGACGACGTCTTCTCGGGCCGCAACGACACCCCGGAGACCCGCGAGGACCTCGAGACGCTGGCGGCGGCCCTCAAGCCGGCGTCCACCTGGCACGCGCTGACCACCCTGCAGGTGGCGCGCGAGGCGTGCGGCGGCGCGGGCTTCCTCGCCGAGAACCGGCTCACCAGCCTGCGCGCCGACATGGACGTCTACGCGACGTTCGAGGGCGACAACACGGTCCTGCTGCAGCTCGTCGGCAAGCGCCTGCTCGCGGACTACGCCAAGGGCTTCAAGCACCTGGACGCGACGAAGGTCGCGCGCATGGTGGCCGAGCGCGCGTCCGACGCCGCCCGGTACCGCACGCCGCTGCACCGGGCGGTGCAGACGATCGCCGACGTGGGGGACCCCCGCCGCTCGGCCGGTCAGCTGCGCGAGACGTCGACCCAGCGCGAGCTGCTGGTCGACCGGGTCGAGACGATGGTCGCCGAGGTCGCGCAGGCGCTGCGCCCGGCCCAGAAAGCCGACCCGGCGACGGCCGCGGCGCTGTTCAACGCGCACCAGCACGAGCTGATCGAGGCGGCGCGCGCGCACGCCGAGCTGGTCCAGTGGGAGTCGTTCACCGCGGCCCTCGAGCGCGTGACGGACCCGGGCACCAAGCAGATCCTCACGTGGGTGCGCGACCTGTTCGGGCTCACGGTCGTCGAGCGGAACCTCACCTGGTACCTGCTCAACGGTCGCCTGTCCGCCGGCCGCGCCCGCACGGTGACGTCGTACATCGACCGGCTGCTGGCCCGGCTGCGCCCGCACGCGCAGAGCCTGGTCGACGCGTTCGGGTACGAGCAGGCCCACCTGCGCGCCCCGATCGCGTCCGGTGCCGAGCAGGCCCGGCAGGACGAGGCCCGGGCCTACTACCGGGCGCAGCGCGCATCCGGCGACGCCCCCGTCCCGGAGAAGCACAAGCGCTGACCCGCAGACCGCGCGCCCACACCCGGCGCGCTGACCGTCGGCCCACCCCCCGGAGCCGGACGGTGCTCGGCCCGTCTCCCCGCGTACCCCGCGGGAGGCGGGCCGAGCCACTTTCAGGGCGCGCGATGAGCCGGCTGGTGGGGCTCGGCCGCCGGGGTCGGCGTCGGGTTCACGCGCAGCAGCACGGCGAGGGCGGCGAGCGCGACGAGCCAGCCGTACAGGAGCCCCCACAGCGCGTTCGTCGGCAGGGTCGCGGCCAGCACGTTGAGCACGAGGCCGAGCGACCAGTCGTCGCCGGTGCCGACCACGTAGCCGAGCGCGGTGACCACCGGGCCGGCCGACGCGGCGAGCACCACCCCGAGCCAGGCGGCCAGGATGAACGCCGCCCGGCCCGGACCGAGGTCCACGGAGCGTGCCGCGAGCCGCGTGACGAGGGCGGCGACGACGCCGACGACCACCGTGGCCAGGACGTACGCGACGACCGGCGCGGCGCCGGGAGCCTCGAGGTAGTCGGTCGACGAGTTGGACAGGACGATCGACAGCAGCCTCGAGGGCGGCGCGCCGCGGTGCAGCAGTCCGACGAGCGCCCAGCCGACGCCGGCGGCGAACCCGGCGGCTACGGCCGCGGCCTGGGCCCGGGCGGGCTCGGGGGAGGGCAGGGTGGTCCCCGACCGGCGCAGGACGGCGACGACGACCAGGCCGACCACCCAGCCGACGAGCGCGCCCCAGTACGGCCCGGTCCACAGCGCGGACGGCAGGTCGTAGCCGATCACGGGGCTGGCCTGCACGAGCACGCCGCTGACCAGCTGGCCGGCGACCGACCCGAGCACGGTGGCGCACCAGCACGCGAGCACGACGGCGGCCCGGCCGGCCCCGCCCGTGCGGAGCGCGGTGAACGCCGCCGCGCCGGTGACGCCGCCGGCGACGAGCGTCCCGACGAGCCCGGCGAGCACCAGCCGCGGCACGCTCGTGTGGACGAGGGAGCCGCCGGTCGAGGGGACCAGGAGCTCGACCAGCGCACCGGAGCCGACGGTCGACCCCGACACGGTCGCGCGCACGACGCCGCTGAGCAGCCACCCGAGCGCCGCGACGAGGGCGGCTGCCCCGGCCGCGCGGAGCGTCGGGTTCCGGGGCATGCGCGGACCGTAGCAGCGGGCACGTCGGCGCCGCGAGGATCAGCCCTTGCGGCTCGCCCGCCGGGTCTTGGCGATCCAGCCGACGATCGCGCCCAGCACGAAGGTCACGGCGAGGATGACCCAGAGCGGCATCGCGAAGTGCGTGAACACGATGCTGAACTCGACCTCGTCGCGGTTCGCCGCGATGATGACGGCCGCGACGACGACGATGAGGATCGCGAGCCAGCGGCGCTTGAGGAACGCGGCGAACGCGCTCTCCTTCTGCGGGGTGGTCGCCTGTCCGGACATGCCGCACCTCCGTGCCGGGAGGAGCCCCTGCCCCTCGTCGCCCCCAGTGTTCCGGACGCCGGTCGGCCCGTCGGGGACGTCGTCACTCCGGGTTGCAGCGGTCCTTGATCATCTCGAGGGCGTCCACCTCGGGCCGCCACGGCTCGAGGTTCCAGGTCTCCTTGTCGGGGGCGCCCAGCTCGTGGCACTCGAGCTGGGCCTGCATCCCCGGGGCGTCGGCGTCGGGAGCCTGCGCGACGACCTGCGCCCAGAGACCCTCCTGCGCGGCGAGGCTGCCGGCGCGGGCCCAGCCGCTCGGGGTGACCGCCAGCGACGTCCCGCCCTCGGCCTGGCCCCAGGTGGCGCTGTCGACGACCACGGACGTGAACCAGGCGCCCGCGGGTCCGGCGTCGTCGGTGGTGAGCCGGACCACGTCGGGACCGACCTGCTCGAGGTGGACGCCCCACGGCTCGGTGGTCAGGCCGGCGACGAACGCGCCGGCGCCGTCGCGCACGACGCCCGAGCCGTCGGCGAGCGCCGTGATCGTCATGCCCTCCGGCGCCGCGAGCCGCGCTTCGCCGCCCGGCACGGTGAGGCGGGCGGAGCTGTCGACGTCCGGGGTCACGCCGAGGGCCGGCGCCGCGACGATCACGGTCACGAGCCCGGAGGTCAGCGGGACCCCGGTCGCCCGCACGACGGCCGGGTCGTCCGGGTTCACCGGGGGTGCCGCCGGCACGGTCGGGGTCGCGGTCGGGCGGGGGGAGGCGGGCGGCTCGGCGTGCCCGCTCGTGCAGCCGGCGAGCGCGAGCACGAGCAGTAGTGCCGCCAGTGCCCCCCGTGATGTCACCCTGCGAAAGTTACCGGTCCCTGACGTGCGCAGACACGTCTCTACGGGGTGACGATCTCTCGCAGCCAGACGCACTCCGACGGCGACACGACGGCGGGGTCGGCGCGCGGGTCGCTCCGGGCGACCACGGTCCCGCCGGTCAGCCGCGCGAGCGGCCACGGGCGCGACGACGCGTTGAGCACCACGACGGCCTCGCCGCGGCGGCCGACCAGCACCCCGCGCGGCGCGTCCTGCCAGACCAGGTCCTCCGACGTCCACAGCGCCGACCGGGCCGCCAGGGCCCGGTGCAGGACCGACCAGGTCGAGGTGGGGTCGGCCTCCTGCCGGTCGCGCGCGTACGCGCCCCACGACGGCGGCACCGGCAGCCACGGCGTGCCCGTGGTGAACCCGAGGCCGGGCCCCGAGGTCCAGGGCAGCGGCACCCGGGCACCGTCCCGGTTGGACAGCCGGCCGCCGGACCGCAGCGACTGCGGGTCCTGCCACGCCTCGGGCGGCACGACGGCGTCGGGCAGTCCCAGCTCGTCGCCGGCGTAGAGGTAGAACGCGCCGGGCAGCGCGAGCAGGAACAGGTGCAGGGCGAGCGCGCGCTGCGGGCCGAGGCGGGTGGCCACCCGGGCGATGTCATGGTTGCCCGCCACCCACGCGGGCAGGGCTCCGACGGCGCGGTGGGCGGCCAGCTGGGCGTCGACCGTCCTCCGCAGCGCCGCGGCCGACCACGGCGTCCGCAGGATGTCGAACGCGAAGGCCTGGCCCAGCTCGTCGGGCCGCGCGAACGCCGCCGTCCGGTCGGGCGGACCCCAGGCCTCGGCCACCGCGAGCACCGAGGGGCCGAGGACCCCGCGCCACGAGCGGTAGATCTCGTGCACCTCGGGCCGGTCCCAGTGGGGGTGCACGGCGTCCCGGCGAGCCTCGGCGTACAGCGGGTCCTTGGCCAGCCCGCCCGCGACGTCCACGCGGAACCCGTCCACCCCGCGCGCCAGCCAGAACCTCAGGGTCTCGGCGAAGTCCGCCTGCACGTCCGGGTGGGACCAGTTCAGGTCCGGCTGCTCAGGCGCGAACAGGTGCAGGTAGAACGACCCGTCCGGCAGGCGCGACCACGCGGACCCGCCGAACATGGACCGCCACCCCGTCGGCTCGGACCGCACGTGGAACAGCGCGCGCTCCGGACCGCCGGCCCGCGCCGCGACGAACCACGGGTGCTGGTCGGACACGTGGTTGGGCACCAGGTCCATGACCACGCCGAGCCCGCGCCCGTGAGCCGCGGCGACGAACGCGTCGAACGTCGCGAGGTCCCCGAACAGCGGGTCGATGTCGCGGTGGTCGGCCACGTCGTACCCGTGATCGGCCTGCGGCGAGCGGTACACGGGGGTCAGCCACACCGCGTCGACGCCCAGGCGGGCGACGGCGTCGAGACCGGCGGTCAGACCCGCCAGGTCACCGACGCCGTCGCCGTCCGCGTCCAGGAAGGACCGGACGTAGACCTGGTAGACGACCGCCGTGCGAGAGATCAAGCCGGCCGGACCAGCTCGACCAGCACGATCGACGGGCTCGGGAGCTCGACGATCAGGTCGGTCCCGTCCCACGGCCGCTCGGTCACCGCGAGCCGGTCCGCAGCCCGCAGCGCGGACCACTGCTCGTCGGTGGGCCAGTCGGCGCCGCCCGACATGGACGACCAGAGGGCCGCGATGTTCGAGTGGTCCGCGTCGACCCGCGACTCCCGGACGACCCACGGGCCGTCGGGCACCCCGTCGAGGACGAGACGCGCGGTGCGGGCGAGGTCCGCGGAGCCGTCGACCTTGGTCTGGTCGAGCGTGCCGTTCCAGAGCGCGATCGCGACCCTGCCGACGTCGTCCCCGTCCCGCGACGCCCACGCCTCGACCAGGCTGTCCGCGCCGTCGCCGGTGACGGTGGCCGCGACCTCGTCGCGGCCCAGCCGCTCGAGCAGCCACAGCGCCCACCAGCGGGGCTTGCGCAGCTCCCCGACCGTGCGCAGCCCGAACCCGCCGTGCAGCAGCCGCGGCGGGCGGCCGAGCTCCTCGAACTGGTCCGAGACCACCCAGTACGACAGGGCGTGGATCCGCCCCGCCGCGGAGCGCATCCCGCGCGCCAGGAAGGCCGCGGAGAACACGCCGTCGTTGGCGTTGCCGAAGTGCGTCGGGCTGACGCCCCACTCGGTCCACCAGATCTCGGCGTCCTCACGGCCGTGCCGCGCGAGCGTCGCCCGCAGGTCCAGCGGCGCGTTGCCGTACGTGTGGGTGGACACGAAGTCGACGGGTGCTCCCGACGAGGCGACGTGCTCGAGCAGCCCGTCGACCCAGCCCGCGGCGGCCGTGGAAGGGCCGCCGACGACCAGCTCGTCGTCGACCTCCCGCACCGCGCGGACCGTCACGTCGTAGAGCCGCCAGAACTCCTCGCGCGTGCCCGACCAGAACACCTCGAGGTTGGGCTCGTTCCAGACCTCGAACGACCAGCGCGACCGGACCTCGTCGAGCCCGTAGCGATCGACCAGGTGCTGGGTGAGCGCCGTGATCAACGACGCCCAACGCTCCCAGTCCTTCGGCGGGGACACGATCGCGGCGTAGTCGAACACCGTGACGCCGGGGTCGGACGCGAGGTCCCGGGGCATGTACGACAGCTCGACGACGGGCCGCAGGCCCAGCGCGAGCAGCGCGTCGTACGTCGCGTCGACGCCCGAGAAGTCGTGCACCGGCTCGCCGCCCACCTCGCGGTAGACGCCGAGGTCGTCGCACAGGATCGCGTGCGCCCGCACCGTCGCGACGCCGAGCTCGTCGTGCGCAGCGCGCAGCGCGCTCGTCAGGTCGGCCGCGATGCTCTGGCCGCCCACCGTCTCGTCGCTCAGCAGCAGGCTGAGGTGCTCCGAGCCGATCATGGGCCGCCAGGGCCGGGGCAGCTCGCGGACGACCTCGGACAGGTCGACCAGCACCTCGACCCCGGCCGGCTGGCCGGCCGGCAGCGAGGCCGCGACCACCTCGTCGCCCCCGGGGCCCGTGACGTCGACGTCGGTCACCGTGGCGACCGAGTACCGGTAGGGCACCCCGGGCTCGCCGGTGGTGTCCGCGTACGGCCCGTGCGGCACCGCGAGGACGTCGCCGCCCTGGTGGTCCAGCGGGACCCCGTCCCGGAGGACCTGGTAGCCGACGGCGCCGTCCACCGGGTCCCAGTGGAGGGTCACCTGGCCGACGCCCGGCGCCGCGTACACGCCCGACGGCGGGGCGAGCACCGGGATCTCCCCGGCGGCCACCGTGTCCGACCGACGCCCGATCCGGGCCTCCCAGTCCGTGCGCGCGCCGGTCACTTGATCACCCCCGCGCTGAACTCCTCCTGGCCGATGAGCGGTCGCAGGACCCTCTCCACGTCGCGCGTCCCGAACGAGCGGTGCAGCACGTCGTTCCCGAGCAGGTTGCCCACCGCGCCCAGGACCATGCCCTGGTCGAGCGAGAGGTAGCGCTTCGCCTGCGTGTTCGAGCGCACGGCGACGGAGTCGTAGAACCCCCCGGCCCCGTACGCGCCGAGCGTCGTCTCGATGTTGCGCAGGTTGTCGACGGCCTCACGGGGCGCGTACGGCAGCGCGAGGAACGAGGCGTGCGGGGTCACGACGCCGTCGCCGAAGGTCGGCGTCGGGTTGGTGGCCGGGCGGCAGCCGTCGTAGCCGGCGTCGACGTTGGTCGCCTCGCGGTCGGACGGGTAGCCCTCGGGGCTCATGCCGATGGCGTCGACGCCGTAGACGTTGTACTCCGCGAACGGGTCGCTGGCCGGCGAGAAGCCCCAGTACCCGTAGCCGGCTTCGTCGAGGCCGTGCTCGATCTGCGCACGGACGGCGAGCGGGTGGTTGACGCCCCAGCTCTTGGGCGCCCAGGTGGACTCGGGCACCAGCAGGTCGGGCATGAGCTCCTCGAACATGTCGCCGCCCCACGTCGGCACGATGTGCATGCCGCGGTAGGTGAAGGCGCCCTCGAACACGTCGATGCCCTCGTAGGTCCGCGTCACGCCGACCGGCCGCTGCTCGAGCCACGACCAGTCACAGCTGGCCGGGAACGTGCGGTTCGTCGCGAAGTAGTGCGCGGGCGGGATCTGGCCGCGCGCGATGCCGATGTAGCTGGCGATCCGCGGCTCGGAGTTGGTGATGTCGTAGTGGTTCTTGGTGAAGTACACCGGCGTCCCCGCCACCGTGCCCGGGTCGGTCTCCACGTTGGGCGGGTCGGCCCAGAAGCCGCCGCGCATCATGCCGGGCCTGGTGCCGCCGAACTGGTTCGCGTCGTAGAACGCTGCGAAGTTCATCGGGTCCAGCAGCACGTCGACCTGCTTGCGCAGCGACGGCTCGGCGGTGCGGACCACCATGAGCGCGGCCGCGAACCAGCCGTTGTCCACGGTCGACAGGAACGGGTACACCGTGTCGCCGCTGGGGAACGCGGTGAGCTTGGCGCCGGTGTGCTCGTCGTACCAGTTGTAGAACATCCCGCTCGGCTCGTGGCGCTCCATCGTCGCGAGCGTGGTCAGCGTCTGCTTCAGGCGCTGCTTGGCCTCGCGCTTGCCGATGATCCCGAGCTCCTCGGCCGACACCGTGGACCACATGTAGGCGCCGATGTTCGTCGGCGAGGTGTAGCCCGACCGGGTGGCGGGGTCGAGCGACGCCTCGATGTTGTCGGCCGGCAGCCCGGTGGTCTCGTCCGTCATGGCGACGAAGGAGGTCCAGGTGTCGTCGGCCCAGCGACGGAGGTCGGCCCGGTCGTGTTGGGTGAGGGCGCCGTCGTCGTGGTGGCGCCAGCCGGCGGACGCGGTCGTCGCGCCGGTGACCAGGAGTGCGGCGGCCGCTGCTGCAGCCGCGAGGGGTCGGAGTCTCATCAGTGAGCCCTTCATGATTTGAGGCCGGTGGTGGCCAGGCCCTGGACGAAGTGCTTCTGGAGCGCGAAGAACACGATCAGGATCGGGACGACGATGACCATGGCGCCGGCGAGGAGCAGGCCGTACTGGGTGGAGTTCTGCCCGACGCTCACCAGGGCGAGCGCGACGGGCAGCGTGTACATGTCCTCGGTGCTGGAGACCACCAGCGGCCACAGGAAGTTGTTCCAGGACCCGAGGAACGTGAGGATCGCGAGCGTGGCCAGCGCCGGCTTGCACAGCGGCATGACCACCCGAGCGAAGATCCGCAGCTCCCCGGCGCCGTCGACGCGCGCGGCGTCGATGAGCTCGTCGGGGATGCCCTGCATGAACTGCCGCATGAGGAACACGCCGAACGGCCCGGCCAGGAACGGCAGGATCAGCCCGAAGTAGGTGTTGACCAGGCCGAGGTTGCTGACCAGCACGAACAGCGGGACCAGCGTGACCATCCCGGGGATCATCAGCGTGGCCAGCACCAGGCGGAACAGCCACTTCCGGCCCCAGAAGTCGATCTTGGCGAACGCGTACCCGAGCATCGAGCAGAACACCAGGTTGCCCAGCGTCACGACGATCGCGACGACGGTCGAGTTGGTGAAGTACTGCGGGAAGTCGAGCACGGTGAACAGCTCGCGGAAGTTGTCGAGCGTCGGGTTGTGCGGGAACCAGGTGGGCGGGTTCGCGCGCAGCTCACCCTCGGTCATGAACGAGCCGAGCAGCATCCAGACGAACGGCGTGACGACGAGCACGAGGCCGATGCCGAGCACGACGTAGAGCCAGGGCCGGGCCTGCGGCTCGCCGATGTGCGAGCCCTCGGTGCCGCGCGGCTTGCCGTCGGGCGGCGTGCCGGGCTTCGCGATGGTGGCGGCGGTCATGCGGACGCACCTCCCGGGCGGCGGAACCAGCGGCGCTTCGAGCCGGTCGCGTCGTCGCGATCGCCCAGCACCCTGAACTGCACGATCGTGAGGACGACGACCGCGGCGAACAGCACGTAGCTCATGGCGGCCGCGACGCCGTAGTTGCCGAACCCGAACGTGTTGTAGACGAGGTAGGCGACCGAGAGCGTGCTGTTCAGCGGCCCGCCCTGGGTCATCACGAACGGCTCCTCGAAGAACTGCAGGAAGCCGATGCCGGTGATCACGCCCGCGAACAGCATGGTCGGGCGGATCGTCGGGATCGTGATCCGGCGCAGCCGCTGCCACGCGTTGGCGCCGTCCAGGGCCGCGGCCTCGTGCAGGGCCTTGGGCACCGACTGCAGCCCGGCCAGGAAGATCACGACGAGGGTGCCGAGCGAGCGCCACACGGACATGGCGATCAGGGACGGCATCGCCCACGTGGTGCTGCCCAACCAGTCCGGGCCGGTGATGCCGACCCAGCTGAGCACCTCGTTGACGAGGCCGTTCTCGGGCCGCAGCAGGAACCGCCACACGACCGCCACGGCCACGATCGACGTGACGACGGGCATGTAGTAGCCGATCCGGAAGAACCCCGACAGCTTGGTGATGCCGGTGTTCAGCGCGATCGCGATGGCGAGCGCCACGAGGATGGTCAGCGGGACGCCGACGACGACGAAGTACAGGGTGTTGAACGCGGCCTTCTGGAACGTCGGGTCGGTCAGCACGGTGGAGAAGTTCTCGAGGCCGACGAAGTTGACCGCGAAGGGGTTCTTCAGGTCGCGGCTCTTGATGTCGGTGACGCTCATGAAGAGCGACGAGAGCACCGGCCACGCGGTGAACACGAGGAACAGCAGCACGAACGGTGCGGCCATGCCCCACGCGGCGATGCTGCGCCGACGACGCAGGGGCGACGAGCGCCGGACCCGGGGGGCGGCCTGGTCGGCCGCCCCCGCGGGCACCACGCCCGGCCCGGAGGTCAGGGTCGTGGTCATGACGTCAGAGCCCCGTGCCGATCGACTCGGCCTGCTGCTGGATCGCCTTCGCGGCCTCGGCCGGGTCCATGCCCGACTTGCAGACCTTCTCCAGCTCGGTGTCGATGACGCTCGAGATCTGCTCCCACGTCGGGATCGACGGGGGCGCCATCGCGGTCGTCATCTGGTCGCCGAACACCTTGAGCGCCGGGTCGGAGGCAAGGTCGCCCGAGTCCCACGCGGACTGCACGGCGGGCAGGTCGCTCGTCGTCGTGTACCACTCCGCCTGGACGTCCGGCTGGCTCAGCCACTGCACGAACTTCCAGGCCGCGTCGCGGTTCTCGGAGCCCTTGAACACGGCGAGGTTGCTGCCGCCGATGAACGACGCCTGCTTGACGTCCTTGGGCATGGGCGCGAGGGTCACGCTGTCCATGAACCCCTCGCCGCCGGTGTCGTTGAGGATCCCGATGTGCCACGGGCCCGAGGAGAACGCGCCGATCTTGCCGGCGACGAAGTCGGGCTCCAGCGTCCCGTCGGGCAGCTCCTTGGGGGCCACGCCGTCGGTGAAGAACGACTGGTAGTACGTGAGCGCCTTGACGAACTCGGGGCTGTCGAACGTGAACTCGGTCTGGTCCGCGTTCATGATCTCCGCCCCGGCCTGCCACGCGAACGGCATGAACGTCTGCCAGGCGCCGGTCTGCCCGGGCTGCAGGTTGATGCCCCACTGCGCGCCCGCGGACTGCATGCCCTTGGACGTCGTCATGAGGTCGTCCCACGTGGCGGGGGTCGGGGAGACGCCGGCCTTCTCCGCGAGCGCGGTGTCCACGTAGATCACGCGCGTCTCGACGTACCACGGCACGGCGTACGAGGTGCCGCCGACCTCGGTGGAGCTCCACGCGCCGTCGAAGAACGTGGACTTGTCGACGACGTCCGGCGTCGGGTCGAGGCCCCCGCTGGTGGCGAACTCGCCCATCCAGGTGGTCCCGATCATCGAGACGTCCGGGGTCTCGTCGGCCGCGATGGCCGTGGCGATCTTGTCGTGGGCCGCGTCCCAGGGGATGGCCGTGACGTCGATGGTCACGTCCGGGTTCTCCTCGGTGAACTTCTTCGCGAACTCTCCCAGTGCCTGGCCCTCGGTCCCCATGGCCCAGACGGTGACGGTGCCGCTGACGTCGCCGGTGGCGACGGGTGCTGCACTGGCGTCCTCGGCGGCCGGGGTGTCGCTCCGGCCGCAGGCGGCCAGTGCGAACGTGGTGATGGCCAACGCGGCGACGCTGACGCGCGCGGATCTCCTCATGGCGGTTCCTCCTCGAACCTGGACAGCCCCTCGTGGGGTCGTGTCAGGGGTGCAGGCCGCAGCTGTCGCGAACCACCAGGTCGGTGGCGAGCGACTCGTGCCGCGGGGTCGTGCGGTTTCCGGTGATGCGCTGGTCCAGCACCTCGGCGGCGAGTGCCCCGAGCGTGCGCATCGGCTGGCGGACGGTGGTGAGGGCGGGACGGGCGTGGCGCGCGGCCATCACGTCGTCCCAGCCGGTGATGGCGATGTCGCGGCCGACCCGCAGGCCGATCTCCTCGGCGGCGACGATCGCCCCGAGCGCGATCTCGTCGTTCGCGCACACGAGCGCGTCGGGGCGATCGCGCACGGCAAGGAGGGCCGCCGCGACGCGCGTGCCCGACGCCTCGTCGAAGAGGCAGGGCGTGAGCGTGGGCTCGATGCCGTGCGCGGTGAGGCCCTCGCGGACGCCGCGCCACCGCTCGGCGACATCGGGGGACTCCTCCGGGGAGCCGAGGAAGGCGACCCGGCGCACGTCGTGGCCCGCGAGGTGCTCGCCGAGCGCGCGGGCGGAAGTGATGCCGTCGGCGCGGATGGAGTCGACCCCGGCGAGCACGGGCCGGGCCACCACGACGACGGGGAGCCCGGCGAGACCGGCGATCGTCTCGTCGGAGACCGTGCGACCCAGCAGGACGAGGCCGTCGACGCGCCCGGCGAGCTCGCGCACGGCGGCGTCGGGGTCGGGCCGCCCGTGCGTGGCCAGCACGAGCACGCTGCGGCCGAGCCGCGACGCAGCCTCCTCGTAGCCCAGCAGCACCTCGGCGTAGTACGGGCCCGACAGGTCGGGGAAGACGATCCCGTTGGCGGCGTGCCGGCGCTCCGCGAGCGAGGTGCCCGCGTGGCTGGCCCGGAAGCCGAGCTCCTCGACGGCGACGAGGACGCGCGCCCGGGTCGACTCGGCCACGGGAGCAGAGCCGCGCAGGGCGCGGGAGACGGTGGCGATGCCGACGCCGGCACGCTCGGCTACGTCGTAGATCGTCACCGGGGCAGCGCTCGGACGGCCGTCGCCGGTGCCCATAGGAAGCGCTTTCATGAGACGACCGTCACACGGCCACCCGAACCGCGCAACTCGGACGAAGACGACACGGACGCCGTGCGGCCTCGGCGGGACGCGCCGGGCCGCGCGTCCGCCCAGGTCAGTGCCCGTGGTTGCCCGGAGCGCCGGGCCTCGCAAAACTGCTTCGGATTTGCTCGCCCGCCGAGGGCCTCGACGGGCCGATCGGGCCTCAGTGCGGTCGCGTGGACGGTGCGCGGGGCGGAGTCCGGGCCCCGGTATCCTGGGCGTCGTCTGCCGACGTCGGCCGCGCTGCCGAGAGGTGGCGAGAGAGCCACGGGTCTCCACCGAGGGAATCGATGACCACCGCACCTGCGCGCGCCCCCCAGACCGACACCGTCGACGTCGCCGCCGCGACCCCCGACCAGGAGCAGCCGTTCGCGGAGCTGGGCCTCAAGCCGGACGAGTACCAGCGCATCCGCGACATCCTGGGCCGCCGCCCCACCGCCGCCGAGCTCGCCATGTACTCGGTCATGTGGTCGGAGCACTGCTCCTACAAGTCGAGCAAGAACCACCTGCGCCAGTTCGGCGACAAGACGACCGACGCCATGAAGGCGCACCTGCTCGTCGGCATCGGCGAGAACGCCGGCGTCGTCGACATCGGCGACGGCTGGGCCGTGACCTTCAAGGTCGAGTCGCACAACCACCCGTCCTACGTCGAGCCGTACCAGGGCGCGGCCACGGGCGTGGGCGGCATCGTGCGCGACATCATCTCGATGGGCGCGCGCCCGGTCGCGGTCATGGACCAGCTGCGCTTCGGCGCCGTCGACCACCCCGACACCGCCCGCGTGGTGCACGGCGTCGTGGCCGGCGTCGGCGGCTACGGAAACTCGCTGGGCCTGCCCAACATCGGCGGCGAGCTCGTGTTCGACGCCTCGTACCAGGGCAACCCGCTGGTCAACGCGCTGTGCCTCGGCGTGCTGCGGCACGAGGACATCCACCTGGCCAACGCCTCGGGCGCGGGCAACAAGGTCGTCCTGTTCGGCGCGCGGACCGGCGGCGACGGCATCGGCGGCGCCTCGATCCTCGCGTCCGAGACGTTCGACGACACGAAGCCCTCCAAGCGACCGTCGGTGCAGGTGGGCGACCCGTTCATGGAGAAGGTGCTCATCGAGTGCTGCCTCGAGCTCTACGCCGCGCGCGTGGTCGAGGGCATCCAGGACCTGGGCGCGGCAGGCATCTCGTGCGCCACCAGCGAGCTGGCCTCCAACGGCGACGGCGGCATGCACGTCGACCTCGAGAACGTGCTGCTCCGCGACCCCACCCTCACGGCCGGCGAGATCCTCATGTCGGAGTCGCAGGAGCGCATGATGGCCGTGGTCCGGCCCGACCAGCTCGACGAGTTCCTGGCCATCACGGGCAAGTGGGACGTCGAGACCGCCGTGATCGGCGAGGTCACCGGCACGGGCCGCCTGACCATCGACCACCACGGCGAGCGGATCGTCGACGTCGAGCCGCGCTCGGTCGCGCACGACGGACCGGTCTACGACCGCCCGTACGCGCGTCCGGCCTGGCAGGACGGGCTCAACGCCGACACGACGGCGGCGCTGGCCCGCCCGGCCACCGACGCCGAGATCCGCGCGACCGCCCTCCAGCTGCTGGCCAGCCCCAACCTCGCCTCCAAGGCCTGGGTCACCAACCAGTACGACCGCTTCGTGCAGGGCAACACCGCGCTCGCGCAGCCCGACGACTCGGGCGTCATCCGCGTCGACGAGTCGACCGGCCTGGGCGTCGCGCTCGCCACCGACGCCAACGGCCGGTACGCCAAGCTCGACCCGTACTCAGGCGCGCAGCTGGCCCTCGCGGAGGCGTACCGCAACGTCGCGACGACGGGCGCCCGCCCGCTGGCGGTGACCGACTGCCTCAACTTCGGCAGCCCCGAGCACCCCGACTCGATGTGGCAGCTGGTCGAGGCCATCCGCGGCCTGGCCGACGCGTGCCAGGTGCTCGAGGTGCCGGTCACCGGCGGCAACGTCTCGCTCTACAACGGCACCGGCGAGCCCGGCCTGATCGACTCCGCCATCCACCCGACCCCGGTGGTCGGCGTGCTGGGCGTGCTCGACGACGTCGCCGACGCCACCCCGTCGGGCTGGACCGCCCCCGGGCAGGCCGTGTACCTGCTGGGGACCACGCGCGCCGAGCTCGACGGGTCCGCCTGGGCCGACGTGGTGCACGGCCACCTCGGCGGCCTGCCGCCGGCCGTAGACCTCGCGGCCGAGCGCCGGCTGGCGACGGTGCTCACGCACGCCAGCCGCGACGACCTGGTCGACGCCGCCCACGACCTCTCGGAGGGCGGCCTGGTTCAGGCGCTCATCGAGTCCAGCCTGCGCTACGGCGTCGGCGTGCAGGTGTCGCTCGACCCGATCTGCGAGCGCGACGGCGTCACGCCGTTCGAGGCCCTGTTCTCCGAGTCGACGGGCCGCGTGCTCGTCGCGGTGCCGCGCTCGGAGGAGGTGCGCCTGGTCGACCTCTGCACCGCACGCGGCGTCCCGGCGCTGCGCCTGGGCGAGACGGCCGAGTCCTGCTCGCCGGGCGCCGGCACGCCGGTCGACGAGTCCGACCACGTGCACGGACCGGCCGTGGAGGTCCAGGGCCTGTTCACCCTGCCGCTGGACGAGGCCCGCGCGGCCTTCGAGGCGACCCTCCCGCGCTGGTTCGGCTGACCCCCCCCGCGAGAACAACGTTGCGGCCGTTGCGGAGCCGCATGACGGCCGCAACGTTGTTCTCGCGTATTTGCCTGGAGGGGCGGGGCGCGCCGACATAGCGTCGACGGCGTGCCAGCCGATCTCCACCCCGACCACGTCCGCGTGGTGCGCGCCGACAAGGGCGCGGTCCTCGTGCTGTCCGCTCATGAGCTCATGGCGGCCGCGACGCCGCGTCGCGTCGCGCTCGATCGCGACGGGCTCATCGCGACCGAGGACGGCGAGCGGCTGCCGCCGACCGTCGGTGACTGGATGCTCGTCGACGACACCGACGAGGGCCCCCGTGCCCGGACGCTGGCCACGCGCCGGACCGCGCTGGTCCGGGACTCCGCCGGGGCGACGTCCCGCGTCCAGGCCCTCGCCGCCAACATCGACGTCGTCCTCGTGGTCGAGCACCTCGACCCCGATCCGCAGCTCGGGCGCGTGGAACGCCTGCTGGCGCTCGCGTGGCGGTCGGGCGCGCAACCGGTCGTCGTCCTCACCAAGGCGGACCTGGTGCCCGACGCCGCCGGCATGGCCGAGGAGGTCGCGGCGGTCGCGCTCGCGGTCGACGTGCATGCGGTCAGCGTCCCGACCGGCCAGGGGATGGAGCGCCTGCGTGAGCTGCTGGTCCCCGGCGCGACGCTGGTCGTCGTCGGCCCGTCGGGTGCCGGCAAGTCGACGCTGGTCAACGCGCTGGCCGGGCGCGACGTCATGGCCACGGGCGGGCAGCGGTCGGACGGCCGTGGCCGGCACACCACGACGCACCGTGAGCTGGTCCGGCTGGCGGGCGGCGCCGTGCTGATCGACACCCCGGGCATCCGCGGCGTCGGCCTGGTCGCCGACGGGGATGCGCTGGACACCACCTTCGCGGACGTCGCCGAGCTGGCGCTCGCCTGCCGGTTCGCGGACTGCCACCACGCGGGCGAGCCCGGCTGCGCGATCCGGGCGGCGCTCGACAGCGGCGAGCTGTCCCTGCGTCGGTACGAGAGCTGGCGCCGGCTGGCGCGCGAGGCCGCCTACCAGGCCCGGCGGACGGACGCCCACCTGGCCGCGCTGGAGAAGCGCCGCTGGAAGGCGCAGACCCGGCAGTACCAGCGCGGCTTGCGAGGACCGGGCCACCCGCGCGGCTAGCCCGGCGGTACGTTCACGAACTGGAACTGCAGCCGGACGTCGGCCGTCCGCGGCACCATCAGGGTCGTCGCGCTCGCGGACCACGCGGACGGCACGAGGAACATCGCGGTCGGCCCCTGGACCAGCAGCCGCAGCCCGCGGTACCGGTAGCGGGGCTGGTCGGTGAGGGCGGCGCACGCGGGGTCGGGCGCGTCGCCGGTGGCCCAGCACAGGTCCTCGGGCGCGGCGACGGTGTTGCGCAGGTGCAGGTCGGCGGGGCTGTCGAGGATGACGGCAGGCAGGTCGTCGAGGTTGCGAGCCAGCTGCTGGGCCTGCCCGCGGCCGGACCAGTCCGCCGTGATCGACACGGCCCAGAACGCGGCGGCCAGGACCAGCACCCACATCCCGGCGACGATCCCGGGGGCTCGCGTCGTCGCGTAGCCGAGGGTCAGGCCGCAGACCGCGGCGCCGACCCCGATGAGGATCGCCGACACGAGCGACAGGTACGGCCAGGCACCCCACCAGGCGTAGGCGACGAGCAGCACGAGCCCGGCCACGAGCACCCCGCAGCCGGCCGACACCCACCAGCGCGCGGCGCGCTGCACCCGGGCGTCGCCGCCGTCGGCCGACCGGGCCTGGCGCGCCCCGGCGTCGATGCGCCCGTGCAGCGCGACGACCGCGACGGACACGACGGTCAGCACCAGCAGAGGGACCAGGAGCGGCTGCGGGCTGCGCATCACGTAGTCGCGCGGCGTCAGCCCGATGGTGTCGACGTCGACCCCGAAGTACGCGTACTGCGACCGCGTGAACACGTACCCGAAGTAGAAGAGCAGCGTGGTCACCAGCGTGATCGGCGCGGCGATCTGCGTCGCCAGCGTGAGCCACCCGGGCAGCACGCGGCCGCTCGGGGTGGTCGCCACGTCAGCCGTCCCCGTTGGTGACCGGGAAGCTCTCGAGGTCGAGGTCCGCCGACACGTCCGGGGCGGAGCCCAGCTGTGCGGCCACGTCGTCGCAGTCGGCCGTCGTCGCCGGATCCGCGCAGGAGAGGGTGCCGGACATGCCGACGAGCGCGCTCGCGCCGGGCGGCGCGGTCGGGCCGCCGTCCCGGGCGAACCCGACCAGGCAGCCGGAGTCGTCGACCGTGATGGTGGCGCCGAGGCAGGCCCGGCCCGACTGGCCCGTGCACGCGGCGTCGTAGACCGACCACGTGGCGGGCTCGACCTCGGCGTGGGCGATGGCGAACGACATCCCGTCGGACAGCTGCGGCGTGCCCTGGCCGCCCCAGCTCCAGAAGAGGCACACGACTCCGGCCTCGACGGACGCCGGGGAGCCGGACCCGGCGACGGCGGTGGTGAGGACCGGCAGAGCGTCACCCTGGTCCTGCGGCTGCTCGACGTCGCCCGAGCCCTTGGTGGGCGCGACGTCCACGGCCGCGGGGGACGTCTCGGCAGGGGCCGCGGTGGTGGGCGGCGAGGTGCACGCGGCCAGGGCGGCGACGAGGGTGAGCGCAGCGAGCAGGCGTCGTGACCGCATGACCGGACCTCCTACGCGGCAGCCGGGGGTGCATCGCCGCGCCACCTCTCAGGATGGCCGCCGCCGGCCGCAGATACGAGCCCGGGGGTGCGGAAGCGCATCGACGAGCCGGATCCGTTGGCTAAACGTTTCGGATGCGCGCGACCGCTCGCCAGACCGCCCGGGCGTCCGGTTTCCTCGACGGGACCGGTCCCGCGACGTCACCGCCGACGCGAGCGGGACCCCACGACCCCGAGCCGTCCCGAGGAGATCCCCGCCCATGCCCACCCGCAGAAGCGTCACCGCGCTGCTCGCCGCCGCGGCCGTCGCGGTGGCCGGTCTCACCGCCGTCACCGCCAGCGCCGCCCAGGCCGCCACCGGCTGCCAGGTCGACTACCGGATCACCAACCAGTGGCAGGGCGGCTTCGGCGCCGACGTGACCGTCACCAACCTGGGCGACCCCGTGAGCGCGTGGACCGTCGGCTGGTCGTTCGGCGCCGGCCAGAAGATCACCAGCCTGTGGAACGGCACGGCCACCACCACGGGCTCGGCCGTCTCCGTCGCGAGCCTCCCCTGGAACGGCTCCTTGGCGACGAACGGCCGGACGAGCTTCGGGTTCAACGCCTCGTGGAGCGGCTCGAACCCCGCGCCCTCCTCCTTCACGGTGAACGGCACGCCGTGCACGGGCACGACACCCACCCCCACCCCCACACCCACCCCGACCCGAACGGTGACACCGACGCCCACGCCCACGCCGACAGCGACCACACCCCCGACCGCCAGCAGCTTCTACGTCGACCCGACCACGCAGGGCTACCGCGCGTGGCAGGCGGCGACCGGCACGGACAAGGCGCTGCTCGAGAAGATCGCCCTGACCCCGCAGGCGTACTGGGTGGGCAACTGGGCCGACCCGGCGCACGCCAAGGCGGAGGTAGCCGACTACACCGGCCGCGCGAAGGCCGCCGGGAAGACCCCGATGCTCGTCGTCTACGCGATCCCGGGCCGCGACTGCGGCTCGTACTCCGGCGGCGGCGTCGCCGAGAGCGCGTACGCGGCCTGGATCGACACCGTCGCCTCCGGGATCCAGGGCAACCCGTACGTGGTCCTCGAGCCCGACGCCCTCGCCCAGCTGGGCGACTGCGCCGGACAGGGCGACCGCGTCGGCTTCCTCAGGTACGCGGCCAAGTCGCTCACGCTGAAGGGCGCGCGCGTCTACATCGACGCCGGCCACTCGTCGTGGCTGCCGGTGAGCACGGCCGTGAGCCGGCTGAACCAGGTCGGCTTCGAGTACGCGGTCGGGTTCGCCCTCAACACGTCGAACTACCAGACGACCGCCGCGTCGAGGTCGTACGGCCAGCAGATCTCGCAGCAGCTGGGCGGCCGGAGGTTCGTCATCGACACGTCCCGCAACGGCAACGGGTCCAACGGCGAGTGGTGCAACCCGCGTGGTCGGGCGCTCGGCGAGAAGCCGACCCTGGTCAACGACGGGTCGGGCCTCGACGCCCTCCTCTGGGGCAAGCTGCCGGGCGAGTCGGACGGCACGTGCAACGGCGGACCGGCGGCCGGTGCCTGGTTCCAGGACATCGCCCTCGAGCTGGCCCGCAACGCGAGATGGTGACTCAGCCGTAGACCATCCCCATGAGCTCGCGGACGTCACGGATCGTGGCGTCCGCGAGCGCGTTCGCCCGGGCGTTCCCCGCGGCGAGGATGTCGGCCACCAGCCCGGGCTCCGCGGCGAACAGGGCGCGACGGGTGCGCAGGGGAGCCAGGTACGCGACCAGCGCCTCGGCGACGACGGCCTTGAGCCGGCCGGCGCCCCCGGACCCGATCTCGTCGGCGATCGCCTCCGGGACGACCCCCGTGCACAGCGAGGCGAGCAGCAGCAGGTTGGCGACCTCCGGCCGGTGCTCCGGGTCGTAGGTGATCGTCCGGTCGGTGTCGGTCTTGGCGGACCGGATCGCCCGGACCGTCTCGTCGGCGGTCGCGCGCAGCTCGATCGCGTTGCCGCGGCTCTTGCTCATCTTGCGGCCGTCGGTGCCCAGCACGGTCGGCGCCTCGGAGAGGAGGGCCTCGGGCTCCGCGAAGCAGGGTCCGTACCGCTGCGTGAACCGGCGGGCGATCGTCCGGGTCAGCTCCAGGTGCGGCAGCTGGTCCTTGCCCACGGGCACCACGTCGGCGTGGCAGAACAGGATGTCCGCGGCCTGGTGCACCGGGTAGGTGAGCAGCAGCCCGCTCATCGACCGGCCGGAGTCCGCCAGCTCCTGCTTGACGGTGGGGTTCCGCTCGAGCTCGGCCACGGACACCAGCGACAGGAACGGCAGCATCAGCTGGTGCAGGGCCGGGACGGCGCTGTGCGTGAAGATCGTCGCCGCGTCGGGGTCGATGCCGGCGGCCAGGTAGTCGAGCACGATCTCGTGCACGTTGGCGGCGATGTCGCCCGTGCCGTCCCGGTCGGTGATGACCTGGTAGTCGGCCAGCACGAGGACCGTCTCGACGCCGGACTGCTGCAGGCGGACCCGGTTGGCCACGGTGCCGAACAGGTGGCCGACGTGCAGCGGACCGGTCGGCCGCTCGCCGGTGAGCATGCGCTTCATGGGATCTCCTCGGGGGACGGGCGCCGCGCACGTGCCAGGAGACAGCGATGCCCCCGAGGCCGCGTGAGCAGCTCGGGGGCAGGACGACCGCGGGCTGCGTCTAGTGCAGCCAGCGCCAGGTCGTCGAGGTCATGGCCAGGAGGCTAGCCCCGGCGCGGGCACGGCACAATCGACCTGTGCCTCCGCGACGCCGTACCGACCCCGCCGACGGACGGGCTGCGCTCGCGGTCTGGCGAGCGGACCCGGCCGGCGTCCCGACCGCCGCGCGGCGCACGGCCGTCCGGTTCACGCTCGAGGAGCTGGCCGAGGTGGCCCCCGGCAACGCGGTCGAGGTGCGGGTGCCGCCCGACGGCGCCGTGCAGGCGGTGGAAGGACCTCGTCACACCCGCGGCACCCCGCCGAACGTGGTGGAGACCGACGCGCAGACCTGGCTCGCGCTGGCCACCGGCGCGCTGACCTGGCAGTCCGCGGTGGCGGACGGCCGGATCCGGGCGTCGGGCGAGCGCGCGGACCTGCGGGAGTGGCTGCCGCTGCAGGCCGCCCGCGCCCGCGGCTGAACCCGCACTGACCTAGGATCACGGGGTGCCGAACGACCCCCAGCCGCAGGACGCCGCCGACGAGACCGCGGTCCCGCCCGTGACCGACGCGCCCGCGCTCGACGCCCGCGGGGTCCCCATCCCGTCGGAGCAGGAGCTGGCCGAGGTCGCCCAGCCGGCCACGGTCCGCCACGCCCCGAAGTACGGCGCGTTCATCACGGCGGGCGTCATCGTCGGCATCGTCGTGGGCCTCGTGCTCACCGCCGTGATCGAGCCGGCCGCCCCGCGCGCGGCGGACGGCTCGGGGTTCATCTCGTTCCTCGACGGCGAGGGTGCGGTCCGCACGTGGATGGCCGTCGCCGGTGCGGTGCTCGGCGGCTTCGTCGGCGGCCTGGTCGCCATCCTGGCCGACCGCCGCAGCGTGCGGCGCGCCCTGCCCGCCGACGACTGAGCTGTCGTCTGACCTGTGGTCCGGATGGCCGCCGACGCCGACGCGTGTGCGACCATAGGCACGTGGCCCCCCGCGCAGACGGACGTCTGAACCACGACCTCCTCCCCAACGAAAAAGGCCCCCAGGACGCTTGTGGCGTCTTCGGTGTGTGGGCTCCTGGCGAGGAAGTCGCCAAGCTGACCTACTTCGGCCTGTACGCGCTGCAGCACCGCGGCCAGGAGTCGGCGGGCATCGCCACCTCCAACGGCCAGCAGCTGCTCGTCTACAAGGACATGGGGCTGGTCTCCCAGGTCTTCGACGAGACCGCGCTGAACGCCCTGCAGGGGCACATCGCCATCGGTCACGCGCGCTACTCGACCACCGGTGGCAGCACCTGGGAGAACGCGCAGCCGACGCTCGGACCCACGTCCGCCGGCACCGTCGCCCTCGGGCACAACGGCAACCTCACCAACACGGCCGAGCTGGTCGACCTCGTCGCCGAGCGGTACGGCAGCCAGCGGCGCGGCGAGCTCGCGCGCGGCAACACCACCGACACGGCGCTGATCACCGCGCTGCTGGCGGGGGACCCGGACCACACCCTCGAGGCGACGGCGCTCGAGGTGCTCCCGCGCCTGCGCGGCGCGTTCAGCCTGGTCTTCATGGACGAGCACACGCTCTACGCCGCCCGGGACCCCCAGGGCGTGCGCCCGCTCGTGCTCGGCCGGCTCGAGCGCGGCTGGGTCGTGGCCAGCGAGACGCCGGCGCTCGACATCGTCGGCGCGTCGTTCGTCCGCGAGATCGAGCCCGGCGAGTTCATCGCCATCGACGCCGACGGCCTGCGCAGCAGCCGCTTCGCGCCCGTGGACCGCGCCGGCTGCGTGTTCGAGTACGTCTACCTGGCGCGCCCCGACACGTCGATCGCCGGCCGCTCCGTGCACGCCGCGCGCGTGGCCATGGGCCGCCGCCTGGCCGTCGAGCACCCCGTCGAGGCGGACCTGGTCATCCCGGTGCCGGAGTCGGGCACCCCCGCGGCCGTCGGCTACGCCGCCGCGTCGGGCATCCCGTTCGGCCAGGGCCTCACCAAGAACGCCTACGTGGGCCGCACGTTCATCCAGCCGTCGCAGACGCTGCGCCAGCTGGGCATCCGGCTGAAGCTCAACCCGCTCAAGGAAGTCATCCGCGGGAAGCGCCTGGTGGTGGTCGACGACTCGATCGTGCGCGGCAACACCCAGCGCGCGCTCATCCGGATGCTGCGCGAGGCCGGCGCGGCCGAGGTGCACGTGCGGATCAGCTCGCCGCCGGTGAAGTGGCCGTGCTTCTACGGCATCGACTTCGCGTCCCGCGCGGAGCTCATCGCCAACGGCCTGGGGGTCGACGAGATCGCCGCGTCGCTGGGCGCCGACTCGCTCGGGTACATCTCCCCGGAGGGCATGATCGCCGCGACCGAGCAGCCCGCGTCGCAGCTGTGCGCCGCGTGCTTCACGGGCCAGTACCCGATCGAGCTTCCGCCGGACGACCGGCTGGGCAAGTTCCTGCTCGAGCAGAACGAGCTGCCGCTGGGCGCGCCCGAGGACGGTCTGCTCTCGATCGTGCCGAGCGCCGGTGGCGCGAGCGCGCTGGACCACCCGTGAGCGGCGCGCAGCAGGTCACCTATGCCACCGCCGGGGTCGACACCGAGGCGGGCGACAAAGCCGTCGAGCTGATGAAGGACGCCGTGCGCGCGACGCACGGCCCGCAGGTGCTCGGCGGCGTCGGAGGGTTCGCCGGGCTGTACGACGCCAGCGCCCTCCTGCAGTACCGCAAGCCGCTCCTGGCCACCTCCACCGACGGCGTCGGCACCAAGGTCGCCATCGCGCAGGCGCTCGACATCCACGACACCATCGGGTTCGACCTGGTGGGCATGGTCGTCGACGACATCGTCGTGGTCGGTGCCAAGCCGCTGTTCATGACCGACTACATCGCGTGCGGTCGCGTGGTGCCCGAGCGGATCGCCGGCATCGTGCGCGGCATCGCCGCGGCGTGCTCGGTGGCCGGAACGGCGCTCGTCGGCGGCGAGACGGCGGAGCACCCGGGCCTGCTGGGTCCCGACGAGTACGACGTGGCCGGTGCCGCGACGGGCGTGGTCGAGGCCGACCAGCTGCTGGGGCCGGAGCGCGTGCGCGCCGGCGACGTGCTGCTGGCGCTGGGCTCGAGCGGTCTGCACTCGAACGGCTACTCGCTGGTGCGCAAGGTGGTCTCGGTGGCCGGCTGGTCCCTGGACCGCCACGTCGACGAGCTCGGCCGCACGCTGGGCGAGGAGCTGCTGGAGCCCACCCGCGTCTACGCCAGCGACTGCCTGGCGCTGGTCGAGCGCGCCGGCGTCGGCGGGCTGCACGCGTACAGCCACGTCACCGGCGGTGGGCTCGCGTCGAACGTCGCGCGCGTGCTCCCGCAGGGCCTGGTGGCCGACATCGACCGCGGCGGCTGGACGCTGCCGCCGGTGTTCTCGCTGGTGCAGCGGCTGGGCCAGGTCCCGTGGACCGACCTCGAGGGCACCCTGAACCTCGGCGTGGGCATGGTGGCGATCGTGGCCGCCGACGCCGTCGGCGGAGTGCTCGCGCATGCCGCGGAGCTCGGGCTCAAGGCGTGGGAGCTGGGCACCGTCCGGCACGCCGATCCGTCCACCGACGTGGTGGGGGCGCCCGGCTTCGTCGCGGGCACCAAGGGTGTGCACGGGGGAGCCGTCCAGCTCAGCGGCTCCTACCGGGTCTGACGCCGTTCCTCACCACCCGCGCAGACACGCGCGCACCACCTGCGAGAGGTGGTGCGGCGCGGGTCCTACGCGTCAGCGCAGGTGGTGAGAACGGTCAGCGATCGTCGTCCGACCAGCGTCGGTAGTCGTCGCTGTCGTCGTCAGTGTCCGTCTCCACAACCGCGCGAGGGCGGTTGTCGGTGACGACATCGTTGTGGCCGTGCGACGTGAGCTCCTGCTCGAGAGCTCGGTAGTTGGTCTCCGGGCTGAAGTACTTCAGCTCCCGGGCCACCTTCGTCTGCTTAGCCTTCTGACGGCCGCGCCCCATGGCATCGACCCCCTCTTACGTGGATGCGGGGCGGCTCCGTGCTGACACGTGCGGCCCCGGGGTGCTGAATCGTCTCTTCGTGGGGCAACGGTACATGGTCGTTCGGTATTCCGACCACTCGCTGTGGGCGACACGCGTCACGTCCGGCTGCTAGGCGAGCCTCTGGATCAGGACTACCGTCCAACTTCCTCGTGCAGTTCTCCCGCGCGTCGGGATGTATGACCGTTTGGTCGGGTTTAGGGTAGTGCTTACGGCCCGAGGGTCGCGCTTGATGAGAGGTTCATGAGGGTCGTGTGAAGGTTCGTTACCAGACCGTGTCCTGGAATGCGACATCTGCGGCTTTCGTTCATGCTAGGTAGGCGTTGCCCCGGTTTCGTCAACTCGAACCGGGTTACGCTCGGTGGATAACGTTTCACAACGCACCGCCGCACCACCGCTCCACATGTACCACCCGCACCTGTACTGGCCGGGCGCCGACGCCGTCGGAGCCGCAGGCCGCACGCTTGCCAGGAGGCAGCTGATGAACGCACACGCCGCAGAATCCGAAGCACTGCTCACGCCCTCCGAGGTCGCGACTTTGTTCCGGGTCGATCCGAAGACCGTCACCCGCTGGGCGAAGGCCGGGAAGCTGTCGTCGATCCGCACCCTGGGTGGTCACCGTCGTTACCGCGAGTCCGAGGTGCGCGACCTGCTCAACGGCATCCCGCAGCAGCGCCCGTCGGACGGCTGAACGACCGTCCCAGCCAGGCCGAGGCCGTCGACCCTCCTCGACGCGCCCTCGGCCGTTCCATGCGCGCAAGCACGACGAACGACTCCGGGGTGCGCAACGGTGCGCGCCCCGGAGTCGTCGCGTGTCAGCCCTTCCGGCGGGCGGCCGCCACGAGCAGCACGAGCAGCACGGCCACGCCGGCCGCCGCGCCACCCAGCACGGTGAACGCCTTCTTGCGGTCCTCGGGGTCCGCGTCGCCGTTGGTGGCGTCGTTCCACAGCTGACGGCCCGACTCCACGGCCCGGCCCGCCTGCGCCCGGGGGTCCAGTCGGGCGACCAGCTCGTCGACCGTCGAGGCCAGCTGGTCGCGCGTCACCGCGATCTCGGCCTCGGCCGCCACCATGTCCGGGGTGCTGAAGGGCTTCGCGGGCTTGGCCGGCTTCTGGTCCTTCTCGTCGCTCATGACTGGAATCCTGCCTTCACCGCGGCGATGTCCTGCTGCACGTTCTCGATGGCCTTCGCGGGAGTGGGTGGCGAGCCGGCCTTGATGCGGTTGATACCGATGAGCACGAGCACCACGATGACCAGCAGCAGGGCCACGCAGACGATGAGCGCCGCCAGCCAGAGGTCGAGCCACAGGTCGAGCACGATGATCGCGGTCGCGATCCCGGCACCCAGCAGGTAGAGCGCGAGCACGGCGCCGACGGCGACCAGCGCCGCGCCGATGCCGAGCTGCTGCGCGCGGCCGGTGATCTCGGCCTTGGCCAGGTCGATCTCCGCGCGCACCAGCCGCGCGGCCTGCTCGCTGAGATCGGACACCAGCTGGCCCAGCGACTTCTCGTCGCCCGGCGGTCCCGACTGCGTGATCATGGGCACGGCCTCTCGTCTGCACGTCCGTAGACCACTCAGTCTGCTGGTCAGCGATCCGCAGCGCGAGAGGTGAGGCCCGGATCACCCACCGGAGGTCAGTCCTCCCAGGGGTGCACCTGCTCCTCGGCGGGGTGGACGGGCTCATGGATCCGCACCACGGAGACGGCCGGCGCCGGAGGAAGGCGCCGCTTGGCCCAGGCCGCGATCCCGCCGCCGACGAGCACGAGCGCGACGCCGATGATGAGCGCGGACAGCCACGGGTCCACCGCGTAGGCCAGGCCCAGGACGGCGGCAGTGACCAGCAGGGCGAGCCCGAAGAAGGTCACCAGGGCGGCCGCGCCGAAGCCGATGGCCGCCGGGCGGACCTCGATCGCGCGGGCGCGGACGCTGCGCGTCACGGCGTCGATCTCGACCTGGACGGCCTCGCGCACGTGGTCCTCGACCTGGCTGAACTTCTCGCGGGCCCGGTCGGCCAGCGGCTCGGTGAACCGGTCGAAGAAGCTGCGGGGTCGGTCGGCTCCGGGGGTGCTGGCCATAGGTCCTCCTGGTGCGGCGTGCGGTGCGCTCAGCCTAGGAGCAGAAGCCCTGGTCGCCGGGCTGCCGCGCAGCAGCGCAGGCGCGCTCGTCGCACCGGGTGCACAGGACGAAGCCCCGCTCCGGATCGTCCGGGCGGGGCTTCTGAGGTGGCCACTGGCAGGGTCGAACTGCCGACCTTTCGATTTTCAGTCGAACGCTCTACCAACTGAGCTAAGTGGCCTAAACGACGCCGCCCGGTCTCTGCTCATCACAGAACTGCTGACCGGGCGTAGATCGAGCGACCCCGACGGGACTTGAACCCGCGACCTCCGCCGTGACAGGGCGGCGCGCTAACCAACTGCGCTACGGGGCCTTGGGTGAAGCTGCAAGGCCTTGGTGCTGATACTGCTCGTACCCCCAACGGGATTCGAACCCGTGCTACCGCCGTGAAAGGGCGGGGTCCTAGGCCGCTAGACGATGGGGGCTTGTCCGACGCGAACATCCAACCCCCAACGCCGAGGCGCCGGATGACCGGTGACGAGCATACGGGGTGATCGGCCCGAACTCCAAAGTGACCGACCGTGGCCACCGTCACGTCGTCGTGAGCAGGCAGGATGGTGCCCATGGTCGACATGTCGCGCGCCGAGTTCGAGGATGCCGTCCGCGACGCGCTCGACGAGATCCCCGACGAGCTGGCGGCCATGATGGACAACGTCGTCGTGCTGGTCGAGGACGAGGCGCCGGAGGGCGAGGTGGACCTGCTCGGTCTGTACGAGGGGACGCCGCTGACCGAGCGCGGCGAGTTCTGGGCCGCCGGGTCGCTGCCGGACCGGATCACGATCTTCCGGCTGCCCACGCTCGCGGTCTGCGACGACCGCGCGGACGTCGTCGAGGAGGTCGCCGTCACCGTGGTGCACGAGATCGCGCACCACTTCGGCATCGACGACGACCGGCTGCACGAGCTGGGCTGGGACTGACCGTGGGCCACGACCACGCGCACGCGACCGCGGCGCAGGCGCACCGAGGACGGCTGCTCGCCGTCCTCGTCCTCACGCTCGTCGTCATGGTGGTCGAGGTGGTCGGCGGCCTTATCTCCGGGTCGTTCGCGCTCATCGCCGACGCCGGGCACATGCTCACCGACGCCGCCGGGGTGGGCCTCGCGCTCGGGGCCACGGCGCTGGCCGCCCGGCCCGCGACCGCCGCGCGCACGTTCGGCTGGCAGCGCGCCGAGATCCTCGCCGCGCTGGTGAACGGCCTGGTCATCGCGGTCGTCGGGATCGGTGTGATCGTCGGCGGCATCGCCCGGATCCTCACGCCGGGCACGGTCGAGGCCGGTCTCATGCTGGCGGTCGCCGCTCTCGGGCTGGCCGCCAACGGCGTCGGGCTGGCGCTGCTGCGACGCGGGCAGAGCGAGTCGCTCACCGTCCGCGGCGCCTACCTCGAGGTGCTGGGCGACCTGCTGGGGTCCGCGGCGGTCGTCGTCGCCGCCGTGGTCGTGCTGACCACGGGGTTCGAGCGGGCCGACGGCATCGCGTCCGTGATCATCGGCCTGATGATCGTGCCGCGCGCCGTCGCGCTGCTGCGCGAGGTCGCGACCGTCCTCCTGGAGGCGACGCCGCGCGGGGTCGACCTGGATGCGATCCGGGCGCACATCTGCCGGGTCCCCGGGGTGCTCGGGGTGCACGACCTGCACGCCTGGACCATCACGTCCGGCGTCCCGGTGCTGTCCGCCCACGTCGAGGTGCCGGACGAGCTCCTCTCGCGCGGCGAGGCGGGTCGCGTGCTCGACGAGCTGCGCCGCTGCCTGGCCGGCCACTTCGACGTCGCCCACTGCACGTTCCAGCTGGAGCCCCCGTCCACCACGGGCACCGAGCACCACGCCCACGCCTGACGGGCGCATAGGGTCGGGGCATGGTTGCTGTGGGGATCGCGCTGCTGCCGCAGGAGCGCTGGGCGTCGGCGCGTCGCAGGTGGCAGCTGGCCGAGGAGTGGGGCTTCGACCACGCGTGGACGTACGACCACCTCGCCTGGCGGGCCCTCGCCGACCAGCCCTGGTTCGCGACCGTCCCGCTGCTCGCCGCCGCGGCCGCCGTCACCGAGCGGATCGGGCTGGGCACCTGGGTGGCGTCGCCCAACTTCCGGCACCCGGTGCCGTTCGCCAAGGACGTCATGGGCCTCGACGACATCAGCGGCGGGCGGTTCCTGCTCGGGATCGGCGCCGGCGGCGAGGGGTTCGACGCCTCGGTCACCGGCGACCCGCCCACGCGCGGGGAGCGCACGCGGCGGTTCGAGGAGTTCCTCGGGCTGCTCGACGAGCTGCTGACCCACCCGGTCACCTCCCACCAGGGCGCCTTCTACCGCGCCGACCAGGCCCGCATGATCCCCGGCACGATCGCGCAGCCGCGCACTCCGTTCCTCGTGGCGGCCAACGGGCCGCGCACCATGGCGCTCGCCGCGCGGTACGGCCAGGGGTGGGTGACCTACGGCCCCGCGTACGCGACGGAGGACACGCCCACCGACCCGGCCGCGGCGCAGGAGCAGTGGTGGACCGGGCTGGCGACGATGCTCGAGCAGCTCGACGCCATCGAGGCCACCGCTCGGCCCGTCGGCGAGCCGCCGCTGCGGCGGTACCTGAGCCTGGACGGGGCGCCGATCTTCTCGATGACGTCGCTCGACGTGGTGACCGAGGGCGTCGAGCGCGCCGCCGCCCTGGGCTTCAGCGACGTGGTGGTCCACTGGCCGCGCGCCGAGGGCGTCTACGCGGGCAGCGAGTCGGTCCTCGAGGGCCTCGTCGACCAGCTCCCGAGGCTCCAGGCCCTCTGACGGTGCTCAGTGGGACCGGCGGGCTTCCCAGGCGCTGGTCACCATGTCGAGCAGGGTGTGGCGCATCTGCCAGTCGAGGTCGCGCGCGGCCAGCTCGCCGGACGCGACGATGCGGGCGGGGTCGCCGGGGCGGCGCGGCCCGGTCTCGGGCTCGAAGGGGATGCCGGTGCCCTCGGCCATCGCCGTCATGATCTCCCGGACCGAGACGCCGTCGCCGGAGCCGAGGTTGTAGACGGGCTCCAGGGTGCGGCCGGCCGCGAGGGCCTGGGCGGCGGCGACGTGGGAGTCGGCGAGGTCGGCGACGTGGATGTAGTCGCGGACGCAGGTGCCGTCGGGCGTGGCGTAGTCGGTGCCGTTGATCCGTGGGGTGCGCCCCTCGGCCAGTGCGTCGAGCACCAGGGGGAAGAGGTTGTGCGGGCTGGTGTCGTAGAGCTCCGGCGTCCCCGAGCCGACGACGTTGAAGTACCGCAGGGACGTGTGGCGCAGGCCCGCAGCCGTGCCCTGGTCGCGCAGGAGCCACTCGCCGATGAGCTTGGACTCGCCGTACGGGGACTCGGGGTTGGTGGCCGTGGACTCGGTGACCAGGTCGACGTCGGGGGTGCCGTAGACGGCGGCCGACGACGAGAAGACGATCGCATCGACGCCCTGCGAGGCCATGGCCTCGAGCAGGTGCGCCGTGCCGGTGACGTTCTGGTCGTACGTGTGCAGGGGGCGCTCGACCGAGACGCCGGCGTACTTGAACCCCGCGAGGTGGACGACGCCGACGACACCGTGCTGCGACAGGGCGTCGGCCACCAGGTCCGTGTCGAGGATCGAGCCCTCGACCAGCGGGACGTCGTCGGGGACGAAGCCCTGGTGGCCGCTGGAGAGGTCGTCGAGGACCACGGTTTCCAGTCCGACCTGCCCGAACGCCCGCACCACGTGCGACCCGATGTACCCGGCACCCCCGGTGACCAGCCATGTCATGCGCCCGAGCGTACCGACGACGGCGCGGCCGAGCCGACCGCGTCCGCGGCGGGGGGAGATCGCGGCCAGGTGCATCCGCGGAGGGCCTTCGGGCCGAAGGGGTGCGCGACAGGTGTGCGAGGGGATCGGCAGGGCTTCCTGATGCGCCCGGCGGAATGCTCAGTATGCTGAGCATCTCCTGCGGGGCGAGGCGGAAACCGGCAGACGACGGGAGGGCCCATGCAGGGAGAGTCGCGGGTGACGGTCCAGGAGGAGCCGGTCGAGGTCCGAGCCGCCGACGAGGCCGACCTGGCCGAGGCTGTCGAGCGCGCGATGGCCACGACGTCGGCGGTGCTGCAGGAGTTCGTCGACGCCCGCACCCGCGTCGCGGCCGGCCGCTCCGACGTGGCGGCGCAGCTGTGGACCGACCTGGCGGGGGTCGTCGGCGGCAAGCTCATGCGCCCCCGGCTGGCCGTCGCCGCCTACCTCGGGCTCGGCGGTACCGACGCCCGGGCGATCGCACCGGTCGCGGCCGCCGTCGAGGTGCTGCACACCGCGATGCTCGTGCACGACGACCTGCTGGACCACGACGAGGTCCGGCGCGGACGGCCCAACGTCGCGGGTGCCACCCGTGCCCGGCTGGCGGCCCGGGGTCTCGACGAGCGCGTGGTCGCCGACCAGGTGCTCGCGGCCGGCCTGCTGGCGGGCGACCTGGCCATCGCGTCGGCGTTCTCCCTGGTGGCGAGCGCCCCGGCGGACGCCGCCGCCCTCGTGAAGGTGATCGGGCTGCTGGCCGAGGGGATCGAGACGACCGTCGTCGGCGAGCTGCTCGACGTCACGGCGTCGCTGGCCTCGCCGCGGGACGTCGACGCGCTCGCGGTGGCGGAGCTGAAGACCGCGGCGTACTCGGGCCGCCTGCCGCTCGTCGTCGGCGCGATCCTGGCGGGGGTCGACGACGGCCGCACCGCCCTGCTCGGCGCCGTCGGGTCGGCGCTCGGGGTCGCCTTCCAGCTCACCGACGACGAGCTCGGGGTGTTCGGGGACCCGCAGGTGACGGGCAAGTCCGTGCTGTCGGACCTGCGCGAGGGCAAGCGCACGGAGCTGCTGCGGCGGGCGTACGCGCTGGCCGACGAGGCCGGGTGCGCCGTGCTGGACGCGCACGTCGGGCGGACGGATCTCGACGAGGCGGGCGCCGCGGCCGTGCGCGGGGTGATGACGGCGTGCGGCGCGCTGGACGAGGTGCGCGAGCTGGCCCGCCGGACGGGGCTGCACGCGCGCGAGCTGGCGATGAGCGGCCTCCCCGAACCGCTGGGAGGCTACCTTGTGGGCGTCGTCGACGATCTCGTCGGACGGGGCCACTGAGTGCTGGGGGAGCCGATGTCGGAGGTGCGATCCGCCCGTGACCGGGCGCTCCGGCTGTACGACGCCACGGCCGCGCGCACGAGTGCCGGCGTGCTGGCCGCCTACTCCACGTCGTTCGGGCTGGGCACGCGCCTGCTCGGCCGACGGGCGCAGCAGGACATCCGCGCGGTGTACGCGCTGGTGCGGCTGGCCGACGAGGTCGTGGACACCTATCGGGGCGATGACGCCGGCGCCGAGCTGGACGAGCTCGAGGCGCAGACCACGCGCGCCCTGCGCACCGGGTACTCGACCAACCTCGTCGTGCACGCGTTCGCGCGCACGGCCCGCCGCGTCGGCATCAGCGGCGCCGAGACCGGGCCGTTCTACGCCTCGATGCGCACCGACCTCACCGTGCGGGCGCACGACCGGGCCAGCTACGACGCCTACGTCTACGGGTCCGCCGAGGTGGTCGGGCTGATGTGCGTACGGGCCTTCCTCAACGAGGACCGGCGGCCCGACGAGCCCGTGCGCCAGCCCGACGAGACCCAGGTGGCGGGCGCGCGGGCGCTGGGTGCCGCGTTCCAGAAGATCAACTTCCTGCGCGACCTCGGCGCCGACACCGAGGAGCTCGGCCGCACGTACTTCCCGGGGACCACGCCGGGGCACCTCGACGACGCGCAGCTCCACTCGATCCTCAGCGAGATCAACGCCGACGTCGCCGTGGCCCGCGCGGCGGTGCCCAGCCTGCCCCGGCGGGCGCGCTACGCGGTCGGTGCGACGCTCGCGCTCTACCAGCGGCTCCTCGACGAGATCGCGACGCGGCCGCCCGAGTCGCTGCTGGTCGGCCGCGTGCGCCTGCCCACCCCGGTCAAGCTGCTGGTGGTCGGCGAGTCCGTGGTGGCGGAGGCGCGGGCGGGCCGCGCGGTCGACGCATGAGCGGACGTGCGGGCGGGCCGGGTCCGGGGCGCGTCGTCGTCGTCGGCGGGGGCATCGCCGGCCTGACGACCGCCGCGCTGCTGGCCCGCGGCGGCGCGCTGGTGACCCTGCTCGAGCGGCACGACCAGCTCGGGGGGCGCGCGGGCACGCTGTCCGTCGACGGGTTCCGGTTCGACACCGGGCCCTCGTGGTACTTCATGCCGGAGGTCTTCGAGCACGCGTTCGCGCTGCTGGGGGAGCGCATCGAGGACCACATCGAGCTCGAGCGGCTCGACCCCGCGTACCGGCTGTTCCCCGAGCCCGCCGACGACGGCCCGGCCGAGCCGTTCGACGTCGTCGGCGACCCGGAGGCCAACTGGGCGACGTTCGACGCCCGCGAGCCCGGGGCCGGCGAGGCGATGCGGCGCTACGCCGAGGCGTCGACGCAGGCGTACCGCACCGCGCTCGACTCGTTCCTCTACACGACGTTCGCACGGCCGGACCGGCTGCTGTCGCTGGACGTCGTGCGGCAGTCGGGCACCCTGGCCGGGCTGCTGACCGGGACGCTCGCCGACAAGGTCGCCGGCACCGTCACCGACCCGGTCCTGCGGCAGGTGCTCGGGTACCACGCGGTGTTCCTCGGGTCGTCGCCGTACCGGGTCCCCGCCCTGTACTCGCTCATGAGTCACCTCGACCTCGTCGACGGCGTACGTTTCCCACGCGGCGGGATGTACACGGTGATCGAGGCGCTGGAGCGGATCGCGCGCAAGGAGGGTGTCGAGGTGCGGACCGGCGCCGACGTGGCGTCGATCGAGATCGCCGACGAGTCGCCGTCCGTCCGGCATCCACGCAGGTCAGGCACGGCCCGGGGCGTCCGGCTCGCCGACGGCACGCTGGTCCCGGCCGACGTCGTCGTGTCGGCCGCGGACCGCCACCACACCGAGACCGAGCTGCTGGGCCGGCACCGGGACCTGCCCGACGAGTGGTGGGCGGACCGCGGGCCCGGGATCTCGGCGCTGCTGATCATGGCCGGGGTGCGGGGCGAGCTGCCCGAGCTGGCCCACCACTCGCTGTTCTTCACGCGGGACTGGCCGACGAACTTCGAGGACATCCTCGGCACCGGACGCGCCTCCGCACCGGACGGCCTGCGGGTGCCCGAGGTGGCCTCGATGTACGTGTCCCGTACCACCGCCAGCGACCCGACCGCCGCGCCGGCGGGGCACGAGAACCTGTTCGTGCTGGTCCCGTTCCCCGCCGACCCCTCTCTGGGCGGGGACGATCTCGAGACGCACGCCGACCGGTACCTGGACCAGGTGGCCGACTGGGCGGGCATCCCCCACCTGCGGGACCGCGTGGTGACCCGGCGGGTCGTCGGTCCCGCCGACTTCGCGCGCGACTTCTCCGCGTGGCGCGGCACCGCGCTCGGCATGGAGCACACCTTGCGGCAGAGCGCGATGTTCCGGCCGGGCGACGCCTCCGCGCGCGTCCCGAACGTCCTGCACGTCGGGGGTGGCACGATCCCGGGTGTGGGACTGCCGATGTGCCTGATCAGCGCCGAGCTCGTGGTCAAGCGGATGCTCGGGGAGACGTCGTCGCGACCCCTGCCCGCCCCGCTGCGGCCCGGCTACCTGGCGTCCGCGCGTCGCCGCGGGGTGTGGAGCGAGCAGGTCGGATGAGCGTCCTGTACCTCGCCGCCCTGCTGCTGTCGCTGGGTGGCCTCGCCCTGCTGGACCGCCGGTTCCGGCTCGCGTTCTGGGCCGACCCCCGCCGCGCCGCGCTCACCGTCGGGATCGGCGTCGCCGGCTTCCTCCTGTGGGACGGGCTCGGTCTGGTCCTCGGCATCTTCGCGCGCGGCGACTCCCCGCACATGACCGGGCTGCTGCTGGCACCCGAGCTGCCCGTGGAGGAGGCGTTCTTCCTGGCGCTCCTCTGCTACACGGCCCTGCTGGCGTGGCGCTGGTTCGACCGGCGTCGGGACGTGCGCCCGTGACGAACATCGTGCTCAACGTGATCGTGCTGGCGCTGCTCGGCGCGGTGTCGTGGCCGGTGCTGCGCACGATGCGGCCGTCGCCCCTGCTGGTCACGGTGCTGATCCTGTGCGTGCTCACCACGGTCTTCGACACGCTCATGATCCGGGTGGGGCTCTATGAGTTCGACCCCGACAAGATCCTCGGCGTCTACGTGTGGGGAGCGCCGCTCGAGGACTTCGCCTATGCGATCGCCGCGGCCGTCGGGATGCCGGTGCTCTGGGTGGTCCTCGGCCGGCGGAAGGCGCGGGCCGGCTCGTGAGAGAGGTCCTCGCGGCGTCGCGCCCGTTCTCCTGGATCAACACCGCGTACCCGTTCGCCGCGGGCTACCTGCTGGCTACGGGCGGCCGGATCGATGCCACGTTCGTCGTCGGCACCCTGTTCTTCCTCGGCCCGTACAACCTGCTGATGTACGGCATCAACGACGTGTTCGACTACGCCTCGGACCTGCGCAACCCGCGCAAGGGCGGGATCGAGGGCGGCCTGGTCGAACCGGCGCGCGCCGCGCAGGTGCACCGCCGGATCCTGTGGTCGTGCGTTGTCGCCACCGTGCCGTTCGTCGTCTACCTGCTGCTCGTCGGCGACGCGGCCGCCAACGCCACGCTGGCCCTGGTGCTCTTCCTGGTCGTCGCGTACTCCGCGCCCGTGCTCCGGTTCAAGGAGCGACCGGTGCTCGACTCGCTGACCTCCGCGATGCACTTCGTCGGCCCCCTGCTGTACGCGCTCGTGCTGGTGGGCGCGGACCTCGGGGCGTCGACCACCTGGCCGGTGCTGGTGGCGTTCGTGCTCTGGGGGATGGCGTCGCACGCGTTCGGGGCGGTGCAGGACGTGCGCGCGGACCGCGAGGGCGGGATCGCGTCGGTGGCCACCGCGCTCGGGGCGCACCGGACGGTCGTGGCGTCGACGGTCCTCTACGTGCTCGCGGCGGTCGTCCTGCTCGTCGTCCCCTGGCCGGGGTCGCTCGCGGCGGTGCTGCCCATCCCGTATGCGATCAGCACGGCACAGTTCTGGTCCGTGCGCGACGAGGACTGCGAGCGAGCCAACGCCGGGTGGCGCCGGTTCCTCTGGCTCAACCTGGTGACGGGGTTCCTGGTGACGATGCTGCTGATCGTCATCGCCCGGACGGGCTGACCGGCACGACGTCGGGGGCCGGTCCACCCGTGGGTGAACCGGCCCGCCGTCACCCGTGCGAGGGGGTGTGTGTCACTCCGACGCGCGCAGGGTGCGCCACTGCTCGCGGCGGGCGGCCTGCTCGATCGGGTCCGGCACCGGCAGGGACGCCAGCAGGCGCTGCGTGTACGGGTGCTTGGGTGCGCCGAGCACCTGGTCGCCGGTGCCCTCCTCGACCAGCACGCCCCGGTGCAGCACCGCGATGCGGTGGGCGAGCAGGTCGACGACGGCCAGGTCGTGGCTGATGAACAGGCACGCGAACCCGAGCTCGGCCTGCAGCCGGGCGAACAGGTCGAGCACGCGGGCCTGCACGGACACGTCGAGCGCGCTGGTGGGCTCGTCGGCGATGAGCAGCTCGGGGCCCAGGATGAGCGCCCGGGCGAGGCTGGCGCGCTGGCGCTGGCCGCCCGACAGCTCGTGCGGGAACCGGTCGCCGAACGCCTTGGGCAGCTGCACGGCCTCCATCAGCTCGTCGACCTTCGGCCGCGCCTCCTGCGGGTTGCGCGCGAGCCCGTGGACCACCATCGGCTCGGCGACGCACTGCGCGATCGTCAGCAGCGGGTTGAAGCTCGTCGCCGGGTCCTGGAACACGAACCCGATGCGCTTGCGGACCGGGCGGAACGTCTTCTCCTTGACGCCGAGCATCTCGACGCCGTGGACCTTCAGCGAGCCGCCGCTGACGGGTGTCAGGCCGGCGATCGCGCGGCCGATGGTGGTCTTGCCGCTGCCCGACTCGCCCACCAGCCCGAGCACCTCGCCGGGCCGGATCACCAGGTCGACACCGTCGACGGCCGTGAACGCGGGCTGCCGGAGCCGGCCCGGGTAGACGATCCGCAGGTCGCGGGCCTCGACCACCGGCGTCGCCGACTCATCGACGACCATGGCCTCGAGCTCGTCGGCCACGCGCACGCGGTCGCGCAGCCGCCGGCCGCCGACGCGCGGGACGGCGTCGAGGAGCTTGCGCGTGTACGGGTGCTGCGGCGACGCGAACAGGGTGCGCGCGTCCGCCTGCTCGACGATCTCGCCGTTGTACATGACCGCGACGCGGTCGGCGAGGTCCGCGACGACGCCCATGTTGTGCGTGATCAGCACGATCGCCGAGCCGTACTCCTGGGGGAGCCGGCGCAGCAGGTCGAGGATCTCGGCCTGCACGGTGACGTCGAGCGCGGTCGTCGGCTCGTCGGCGATGATCAGGCCGGGGTCGAGCACCAGGGCCTGCGCGATGACGATGCGCTGCTTCTGACCGCCCGAGAACTGGTGCGGGTAGTGGTCGACGCGGTGCTCCGGGTCCGGGATGCCGACCAGGCGCAGGACCTCGATCGCCTGGGCGCGGGCGTCCTTGTCCGACAGCTTGCGGTGGGCGCGTAGGCCCTCCGCGATCTGCCAGCCCACCGGGAACACCGGGTTGAGGGCGGTCGACGGCTCCTGGAACACCATGGCCGCGTCGCGCCCGCGCACGTCGCGCAGGTCGTTCGGGCTCATCGTCGCGACGTCGTGCGTGGCCGAGCCGTCCTTGCGGGTGAGCAGGACGGCCCCGCTGGTCAGCGCGGTCTCCGGCAGCAGGCCCAGGATCGAGCGCGCGGTGACGGTCTTGCCGGAGCCCGACTCGCCGACGATCGCGAGAACCTCCCCGGCGGCGACCGAGAGCGTGACGCCCTCGACGGCGCGGACCGTGCCGGAGTCCGTCGCGAACGAGACCCGCAGATCCTGGATGTCGACGACGTTCTGGGTGGTCATGAGCGGTCCTCCGTCTCGCCGTACAGGTTCGACGGCGCCTCGAGCTCGTCGATGGTGCCGAACTCGTCGTCGGCGACCCCGCCGGGGACGGCGACGACAGGGCTGACCACGGCGGCCTTCGCGGCCCGGCGCGTGCGCAGGCGCGGGTCGGCGAGGTCGTTGAGGGACTCGCCGACGAGGGTCACCCCCAGCACCGTGAGCACGATCGCCACGCCCGGGGGCACGGCGGTCCACCAGATGCCGCTGGTCACGTCGGACAGCGACTTGGACAGGTCGTAGCCCCAGTCCGCGGCCGCCGTCGGCTCGATGCCGAACCCGAGGAAGCCGAGTCCGGCCAGCGTGAGCACCGCCTCGGAGCTGTTGAGCGTGAGGATCAGCGGCAGCGTCCGCGTCGAGTTGCGCAGGACGTGGCGGCCCATGATCCGCAGGTGCCCGGAGCCGATCACCCGGGCGGACTCGACGAACGCCTCGGCCTTGACGCGCACCACCTCGGCGCGCACGACGCGGAAGTACTGCGGGATCATCACCACGCTCAGGGAGATCGCGGCCGCCATCACGCCGCCCCACATCGACGACTGACCGCCGCTGATGACGATGGCCACGACGATGGCGAGCAGCAGGGACGGGAACGCGAAGAGCGCGTCGGCGATCACCACGAGCACCCGGTCCACCCAGCCGCCGAAGTACCCCGACAGCAGGCCGAGGATGACCCCGGCGAAGATCGAGAGCAGCACCGCGACGATGATGACGAGGAACGCGGGGCGGGCGCCCCAGATGGTCCGGGACAGGACGTCGTACCCGCCGACGGTGGTGCCCAGCAGGTGCTCGGCGGACGGCGGCTGCTGCGAACCGAAGTTCACGCCGTTCGACTCCAGCTGCGCGTAGCCGTAGGGCGCGAGGACGGGCGCGAACGCCGCGGTGATGACGAAGATCGCCACGAGCACGAGGCCGACGACGAGCATCGTGCGCTGCAGGCCGACGCTCGTGCGGACGTGGCGCACCACGGGCAGGCGCTTCCAGAGGGAGGTGTGCTCCGGCGCCGCCGGGGCGGCGTGGATGGCATCCGGGTCGATGACGGTCATCAGTACTTGATCCTCGGGTCGACGAGTGCGGCGATGACGTCGACGACGAAGTTCGTCAGCGCCACGACGACGGCGAGCAGCACCACCAGGCCCTGGACGGCGACGAAGTCGCGCGCCAGCAGGAACTGGACCAGCTGGAAGCCGAGGCCCTTCCACTCGAACGTGGTCTCGGTGAGCACCGCGCCGCTGAGCAGCAGCGCGACCTGCAGGCCGATCACGGTGATGATCGGCACGAGCGCGGGGCGCCAGGCGTGCTGGCGCAGCAGCCGGCGCTCGTTGACGCCGCGGGAGCGGGCCGCCTCGACGTAGCCGGTGGAGAGCGTGCCGATGACGTTGGTGCGGACGAGCCGCAGGAAGATCCCGCCGGTCAGCAGGCCCAGCGCCAGGGCGGGCAGGATCGCGTGCTGCAGGACGTCCCACACCACGGCCGGGTCACCGGTGCTGATCGCGTCGACGATGTACAGGCCGGTCCCCGCGCCGTTGCGCTGGATCTCGATCTGGGCGTCGGTCGAGGCGCGCCCGGCGACGGGGAGCCAGCCGAGCCACACGGAGAAGACGAGCTTGAGCAGGATGCCGGCGAAGAAGACGGGCGTCGCGTAGGCGACGATCCCGGACACCCGCAGGGTCGCGTCCACGCTGCGGTCGCGGCGCGCGGCCGCGATCCGGCCCAGCGGGATGCCGACCAGGAGGGCCACGATCATGGCGTAGAACGCCAGCTCGAGCGTGGCGGCGCCGTACGTCAGCACCACCTCCGTCACCGGGCGGTTGGTCGAGATCGTCGTGCCGAAGTCGCCGCGCAGGACGTTGGTGATGTAGTCCCAGTACTGCACCAGGATCGGCCGGTCGTACCCGGCGGCGTGGATCCGTTCCTGCAGCTGCTCGTGCGTCAGCCGCCCGCCCAGCGAGGCGGTGATCGGGTCGCCGGTCGAGCGCATCAGGACGAAGACGGTCGTCACCAGGATGAAGATCGTCGGGAAGATCAGCAGGAACCGGATCAGCAGATAGCTGCCCAGGTGCCCCCCCGATCGCCTGTTCTTCGCAGCCGGGGTCGCCGGCGCGGTGGGTTCGCCGGGCGCGACGCCCGTGGGCGCTCCGGTGGTGGTGGAGGTCATGGTTCCTGCCTGTTGCGGTGCGGACGGCCGGACGGCCCCGCCCCCGATCGTGCTCGGGAGCGGGACCGTCGGCCAGTGCTGCTGGTGTCAGCCGTTGGCGAGTGCGCCGTAGCGGAACTTGAACGAGGCGTCGAGGGTGTCCTCGGTGCCCGTCACGTCCTTGCCGACGACGGCCACCTGGGCGCCCTGGAGGAGCGGGACCGTGGACAGGTCCTTGGCCACCGCGTCCTGGATGTCCTCGATGAGCTGGGTGCGGGCGGCGGGGTCAGCCGTGGTCGCCTGCTTCAGGATCATGTCGTTGACCTCAGGGTTGTCGTAGTGGTTCGACAGGAAGTTCTCCGTGAGGAAGAACGGCGTGAGGTAGTTGTCCGCGTCCGAGTAGTCCGGGAACCAGCCGAGCTGGTAGGCCGGGTACACGTCGGCGGTGCGGTCCTTGGAGTACTGGACCCACTCCGTCGTCTGCAGGTCGACCTTGAACAGGCCGTCCTTCTCCAGCTGCTGCTTGACCAGGGCGTACTCGTCGGCCGACGAGGGGCCGTAGTGGTCGTTCGAGTACTGGAGGCTCAGCGCGACCGGCGTGGTGACGCCGGCGTCCTCGAGTGCCGCCTTGGCCTTCGCGGCGTCGGGACCGCCGTTGCCGTCGCCGTACATGCTCTTCAGCGACTCGGTGGCGCCGGTCAGGCCGTCCGGGACGTAGGAGTACAGGGGCGTGTAGGTGCCCTTGTAGACCTGCTCCGACAGCGGCGCGCGGTCGACCAGGTCGGCCACGGCCTGGCGGACCGCGAGGGCCTTCGCCGGGTCGGCGCCGTCCGCCTTCGCGCCGTACGGCTGCGTGTCGAAGTTGAACGTGATGTAGCGGATCTCGCCACCGGGGCCGTCGACGACCTTGACCTTGTCGTCCGTCTTGAGGTCCGCGATGTCCGTCGCCGAGAGGCTGCGGAACGCGACGTCGATGTTGCCCTCCTGGACGTCCAGCTTGAGGTTCGACGACTCGGCGTAGTACTTGACGTTGACCTCGTCGGTCTTCGCCGGCGGCAGGACGCCCTTGTAGTCCGGGTTCGCCTTGTACGAGATCAGCGAGTTGAAGTCGTAGCCGGTGATCGTGTACTGCCCGGCGAAGGCGTTGCCGTCGACGATCGTGTCGTCCGGCGTCACGGCGTCGGCCGAGAAGACCTCCTCGTCGACGATCGGGCCAGCGGGGCTGGACAGGATCTGCGGGAAGATCTGGTCGTTCTCCGACTTCAGGTGGAAGACCACCGTGGTGTCGTCGACGGCGTCCGTGCTCTCCAGGTTGTAGAGCAGCGAGGACGGGCCGTTCTCGTCCGCGATCTTCTGCTGACGGTCGAACGTGAACTTCACGTCCGACGCCGTCAGGTCGTGGCCGTTGGCCCACTTCAGGTCCGGCTTGAGCTTGACCGTGTACTCCGTCGGCGCCGTGAACTCGGCCGAGACGGCGATGTCCGGCTCGACGTCCGGGCTGCCGTACGGCGTGTTCATGAGGAACGGGAACACCTGGTTCTGGACGGCGAACGAGCCGTTGTCGTACGAGCCCGCCGGGTCGAGCGTGGTGACCTTGTCCGTGGTGCCGATCGTCAGCGCGCCACCGGAGGCGGAGGTGCTGCCACCGTCACCGCCGTCGTCGTTGCTGCCCGAGCAGGCGGTCAGCACGAGGGCTGTCGCCGCGAGTCCCGCGGTCGCCACGATGAAGCGGCGTCGGGGTGATGCGAGGGAGGACATGCGCTACCTCTTCTGTCAGGGCCGCGGACGCGCAGGGAGCGTCCGCCGCTGGATTCTCAGTGGGCTATGGGTAGCACACAGATGTTGCGAGCATCACGAGGGTCTTACCGGTAAGTAACATCCACGTCTCGGGATGATCACGATCGTCCGGAGATTTCCCGCGGGATCCCGTCGTCGTCGACGTTCTCGGGCTCGTCGGACCGTACGTCCAGCAGGCCCGCGACCAGCGGACCTGTCGCGCCGTAGACGATCGCGGTGGCCAGCACGACGCCGAAGACCACCGGCACGAGCTCGGGGAACGGCTCGCCGGCGTCCTCGAACTGCAGCGCGAACACGCTCGCGGTCGACGCGGCCACGATGCCGCGCGGAGCCATCCAGCCGACCATCGCCCGTTCTCTTCGGCTCAGCACGGTCCGGCTCGTGGCGGCCGCGGCGGCCAGCGGTCGCAGGACGAGGACGAGGAGCGCGACGAGGACGAGGGTGAGCGGCGCGTAGTGCAGGAGGGCGTCGAGGTCGACGCGCGCCGACAGCACGATGAACAGGGACCCGATCAGGAGCATGCCGACGTGGCTGCCGAACTCGTGCAGCGCCTCGAGCCGCACCCACCGCTGGTTGGCGAGCGCGACCCCGAGGGCGGTCGTGGCCCAGAGGCCGGACTCCTCGTAGAACGCCTCCGCGGCGGCGAACGCGGTGAGCGCGACGGCGACGCCGAGCGCGACATGGGTCGCCGGCGGGACCTTGGCGACGGCCACCAGCGCGAGGAACACCCCCGCGGCCACCAGGCCGGTGACGATCCCGGTCAGCCCCGTCCACCCCAGGTGGGGAGCGCCGTCGTGGAGCGCGATGCTGACCATGCCGAGCGCGACGGTCGCGCCGATCGGGTCGATGAAGATGCCCTCGAACGCCAGCACCGACTCGAGCGGCTGCTTGGGCCGGATCACCGCGAGCATGGGCCCGACGACGGTCGGGCCGGAGACGATGAGGATCGCGCCGATGACCAGGGCGTGGTCGAGCGGCAGGTCGAACACCGCGCGGGCCAGGATGGTCGCACCGACGCCGGTGAGGAGGGCGCCCGAGGTCACCAGGCCGAGCACCGGCCGTCGTGCGCCCCCCTGGAGCCGTGAGAAGTCGAGCTTGAGCGCTTCCTCGAACAGCAGCAGGCCGACCGCCATCGACACCAGCGGGAACAGCGCGTCGCCCAGGATCGCGTCCGGGTTCACCCAGCCCAGCATCGGGCCGACCAGCAGGCCGAGCAGCAGCAGCGGGATGATCGACGGGATGCGGGTGGCCTTGCCGAGCATCTGGCCGAGGACGCCGAACAGGACGATCGCCGCGACGCCGGCCGTGAACCCGAGCTCCATGCGAGTCATTGTGTCGGGTCGGCCACGGGCGATGTCGCTACCGCGCGCACTCCGTCCCGGTGCGCCCTCTCGGCGTCAGCGGTCAGTGGGCGGCTTCGGGTGCCCGGCGTCGGGGGACGAGGTGCATGACACCGACGACGACGGCGCCGACCACGAGGCCGACGAGCGCCGAGCCGAGTGTGTCGACGAGCCACGCGAGGAACCCCCCGATGCCCGGCACGCCGTGCACGGCCTCCTCGAGGTGGTGCAGGAGCTCGAACGGGGCGTGCCAGCCCAGCTCGTCGACGCCCGAGAGCAGGATGTGGCCGCCGACCCAGAGCATGGCGACGATCCCGACGGTCGACAGCACGGACAGGACCTTCGGCATGGCGCGGACCAGCACGCGCCCGGTCGCGGCGGCCGCGCCGTTGCTGCGCCCGGCCAGGTGGAGGCCGATGTCGTCCATCTTCACGATGAGCCCGACGACGCCGTAGACGAGGGCGGTGATGGCCAGCGCGACGATGGCGAGGATGATCGCGCGGGACAGCAGCGGCTCGTCGGCCACCTCGTTGAGCGCGATCACCATGATCTCGGCCGACAGGATGAAGTCGGTGCGGATCGCGCCGCTCACCATCGACTTCTCCGTGGCCTCGCCCTGCACGGCGACCGGCGTGGTCGTGTGCTCCGTCGCGTGCCCGCTGACCAGCTCCCAGATCTTCTCCGCGCCCTCGTAGGCGAGGTAGGTGCCGCCGACCATGAGGATCGGGGTGAGGAGCCACGGGAGGAACTGGCTGAGCAGCAGGGCCGCCGGGAGGATGAACAGCAGCTTGTTGCGCAGGGAGCCCACGGCGATCCGCCGCACGATCGGCAGCTCGCGGTCCGGGCTGAAGCCGTGGACGTAGCGCGGGGTGACGGCCGTGTCGTCGATGACGACGCCCGCGGCCTTGGCGCTCGCCCGGCCCGCGGCCGCGCCGACGTCGTCGACCGAGGCCGCCGCAAGCTTCGCCAGCGCGGCGATGTCGTCGAGAAGCGCGGCGAGACCGCCTGCCATCGGTGCTCCTTCACTCGTCTGCCGGATGCTCGGGTGATCCTGGCACAGCGCAAGCATCGTCGAGATAGTCTCCCGGCACCCGAACCGGAAGGTCCGCCCGTGCCCACCGATGACGACCGTCCGCCCGCCCCGCCGCCCTGGCCGCCCCAGCGACCGCGCCGCTCGCTCACCGGCTGGCAGGGCGTGGGGATCGCGCTCGCGGTCGTCCTGGGAGTCAGCGGGCTGGTCGTCGTCGCCGTCGGGGTGCTGTTCGTCGTGGGCATGAACCAGTGGGCGAGCAACAAGTGACGGGCGACCTGCGCGCGCACGTGCGCCTCGTCGTCCTCATGGCGCGCCCGGCGCTGGTGCTGCTTGCCGGCAGCTATGCCGCCATCGGTCTGGCGCAGCACGGCGCGGCCGACGACCTGTGGCGGACGGCCGGCGTCCTCGTCGTCGTGATCGGCTACCTGCTCGCGTCGGTGGTCCTCAACGACCTCGCCGACGTGGCGGTCGACCGGATCAACCTGGCGGGAGACCGGTCCCGGCCGCTCACCACCGGGAGCACGCCTCGCGAGCTGGTGCTCGTCGCCGTCACCGGCGGGGTGCTGGCGGTGGCGTGCGCCGTGGCGCTGGGCTGGCCGGTCCTCGTCGTCCTGGTCGCCGGGCTGCTCGTCGCGGCCGCGTACTCGGTGCCGCCGCTCAGCCTCTCGAAGCGCGGGGTGGTCGCCTCCCTGGTGCTGCCGCTCTGCGTCGTCGCGGTGCCGTACCTCGTGGGGCTGGTCGCGGCCGACGCGCAGGTGCGGCCCGCCGACCTCGCGCTGCTGGGCGGGCTGTACGTCGCGATCATCGGCCGCCTGCTGCTCAAGGACTTCCGCGACGTGCGCGGCGACACGCTGCTGGGCAAGCGGACGTTCCTCGTCCGGTACGGCCGGCGGGCCACGTGCCGGACCAGCGCCGTGCTGTGCGTGCTCGGCGGCGCGGTGCTGCTGCTCGCCGTGCCGGACCGCAGCCTCGCGCTCGTCGCCGTCTACGCCGGCGGGCTCGCGGTGGTGGTCTGGTTGCTGGTGCGGCTGGCGTCGAGCACGGGACCGCGGCAGGACACGGTGCTGGTCGCGGCCGTCGCGATCATCGGCCGCGGCCTGCTCATGGCGCTGCTGGCGCACCTGTCGATGAGGCCGCTCGGCTGGACGCTGCTCCAGCAGGCCCTCGTCGTGCTGGCGCTCGGGGTGCTGACCATCGGGCTCGCCTCGGACATGCTGCGCTACGGCCCGCGCGTGCGGGGCACGGCTCCTGTGCTGGAGCAGTCCCGCGTGGAGTGATCACAGGTCGCGGCGCATGATCACGCGCGGGCGGCCGCCGCTGTGACCGGTGGTCGGGGCGGCCCGCGCGAACCCCGCCGACTCGAAGAGCCGGCTGGTACCGACGTAGCCCGAGATGATGTCCACCCGGTCGCCGGTCCCGACCTCGATCGGGTAGCCCTCGACCACCTCCGCGCCGCTTGCCTTCGCGTGGGCGATCGCGCCCTCGAGGAGCTCGTGCATGAGGCCCTGCCGGCGGAACCGCGGCCGGACGACGAAGCAGACGATGCTCCACGCGTCGCGGTCGTCGACGAACGGGATCGTGCGCGAGTGCATGAGCCGCCGGTAGCTGCTGCGCGGCGCGACCGAGCACCACCCCGCCACCTCGCCGTCGACGTAGGCGAGCACGCCCGGCCCGGGTTCCTGCGCGCACTCGTCGCGCATGTACTGCGCGCGCTCCGCGTTGGGCACGCGGCTGTCGCGGTACGCCATGCACCAGCACCCGCCGCCGCCGGGCTTCTTGACGCCGACGACCTCGAAGAAGTCGTCGTAGCGGCCGACCGCGGGCAGCACCTCCACGCTCATGCCCGCCACGCTAGGCCGGGTCGCCCACACTCACTGCGCGGAGCTGGTCGAGCGTCTCGCGGATGCGCGTGGCGAGGTCGGCCGACGACGCGTCGGCGACCCAGAGCTCGAAGCCGATCGAGAACGCGGTCACGCCCGCCTGCGCGGCCAGCGGCGCCGCGGGGTCGGGGACGCCCCGCTCGCGCAGGGCGGTGGTCGCGGCGGCGGCCAGGCCGGCCAGCTTCAGCAGCTCGCGCTCCTGGAGCGCGGGGTTCGCCGCGATCACCCCGGCCCGCGTGCGCGCGTGGTCCCGACGCTCCTCGAGCAGGGCCGCGGCGTCGGCGAAGGCGTGGCCGACGACGTCGATGGGGGCGAGCCCCGCCGGCGCGTCCGCGATGGCGTCGACGAGGCGCTGCTGGAGCAGGCCCGAGCCGTCGAAGAGGACCTCGCGCTTGTCGGCGAAGTGGCGGAAGAACGTGCGCTCCGTGACGCCCGCGCGCTCGGCGATGTCCTCGACGGTGGTCTGCTCGAACCCGCGCTCGGCGTACAGCTCCAGCGCGACGCGCGCGAGGCGGCCACGCGCGTCCGGCTCCCATCGACCCATGCCGAGCAGTGTAGTGATGACAGACGCTGACATCGCGCGTACGGTGCTCATGACAGTTACTGACATCGCTTCGAGGAGTTCCACCATGCGCGTCTTCATCACCGGGGCCTCCGGCTGGATCGGGTCCGCCGTCACCGCCGAGCTGCTCACCGCGGGGCACGACGTCCTCGGCCTCGCCCGCTCGTCGCAGTCCGCCGACGCCATCGCCGCCGCTGGGGCGTCCGTGCACCGCGGGAGCCTCGACGACCTGGACAGCCTCCGCAAGGGCGCGGTCGACGCCGACGCGGTCATCCACCTGGGCTTCAACCACGACTTCTCCGACATGGGCGGCGCGTGGCGGACCGAGCGCGCGGCCGTGGAGACGTTCCTCGACGTGCTCGAGGGGTCCGACCGCCCGTTCCTGCTGGCGTCGGGCGTCGCCGGCCTCACCCCTGGCCGCGTCGCCACGGAGCGCGACGCGAGCACCCAGCGCGGGCCGGAGAGCATGCGGGGCGGCGCGGAGAACCTCGCGCGCGACCACGCGGACCGCGGCGTCAGGTCGGTCGGCCTGCGGTTCGCGCCGACCGTCCACGGCGAGGGCGACCACGGTTTCGTCGCCGTTCTCGCCGGGATCGCCCGGGCGACCGGCGTCTCCGGCTACGTGGGCGACGGCTCCGCCCGGTGGCCCGCCGTGCACCGGCTCGACGCCGCGCGCCTGGTCCGGCTCGCGCTCGAGGGCGCTCCGGCCGGGTCGGTCGTCCACGCGGTCGGCGAGGAGGGCGTGCAGACGCGCGAGATCGCCGAGGCCATCGGCCGCGGGCTCGACGTCCCGGCCGCGTCCGTCGACCCCGCCGACGCCTCCGAGCACTTCGGCTGGATCGGCCGGTTCTTCGCGCTCGACACGCCCGCGTCCAGCGACCTGACTCGCGGGCTGCTGGGCTGGGAGCCGACGCACCCGGGCCTGCTCGAGGACATCGCCGCGGGGTACTACACGCGGGGCTGAGCGCCCGCGTCCTCGTCGTCAGACGCGCTCGGGCGCCTGCTCGTCGATGCGGTGGCGCTCGTCCTGGATCGTCGCGCCGGCTGCGACCAGCTTGAGCTCGTGGGCGCGGAAGTGGTGGCCGCAGAAGAGCAGCTCGAGCCCGTCGGCCGCGGGGAGCGTCGCCTTGACGAACGCCTGGGCGCCGCAGCGGTCGCAGCGGTCCTGGCGGGTGAGCTCGGCGGCGGTCACGGGCTGGTCGACAGTGGTGGCGGTCATGTCCGGGGTACCTCGTCTCGCTGGTGGGGCGGGGCTCGTCAGGCGAGCTCCGCGCGTGCTGCCCATCAGAACGACCGGTCCGGGGTCGCCATTCCGGTGTTCGCCCAGCGGTGAACTGGTGGCGCCGGGACCTTCGACCCTGGGACCGGCCCCGCCGCCGGACGAGCGTGGAGAGGGAAGTCCCAGCGACGGGGCGGGTCCCCGCCGCGGGCGCGGCGCGGAGGCGCACGATGCGACGAGGACGAGGCCACCTGTCCGTGCGAGCGGCACGCGGTGCGCCGCGGGTGCTTGCCGCCGGGCTCCTCGGCGTCCTGGCACTGGTCGCTGCACCGGCGGCGTCTGCCGTCGTGCCGGGGGACCCCGCCGACGCGGTGGTCCTCGAGGTCAGCGCACCGGCGACGACGGTGGCAGGGACACCGGTCGACGTCACGGTGACCGCGCGGACCGCCACGGGTGAGATCGCCGCCGGCTATCTCGGCACGGTCCAGCTCGGCACCGACGACCCCCGTGGCCCTGTCGTGCCGCCCCCCTACCTGTTCGGCACGGCCGACGCCGGCGTGCACACGTTCGTAGGCCTCACCCTGCACACCGCCGGCTCGCGGACCGTCTCGGCGGCCGACACCGTCGCGGTCGGCCTGGCGGGCACCGCGACCGTCCGGGTGCTGACCGGGCCCGTGACTCAGCTCCAGATCGAGGACCTGCCGTCCGTGCAGGCTGGGGGGACGGTCACGGTCCGGGTCGTCGCGAAGGACGCCTGGGCCAACACGGTGACCTCGTACCGCGGCACCGTGACCCTCACGACCCGCGACCCGCGTGCGCTCCTGCCCGCACCGTGGACGTACACGGCCGCCGACCGCGGGAGCCATGACTTCCCCCTGACGCTGTACACCGCCGGGGGCTGGGCAGTCACCGCGACCGACCCCGGTCTGCCCCAAGGGTGGGAGAGCGTCCGGGTCCTGCCGGGTCCGGTGACGACGCTGGAGGTGCTGGCGCCTGCCGCGGCCACGACCGGCGTGCGGTTCCCTCTCACCGTGACCGCAGTTGATCCCTGGGCCAACGCGGTCCCGTCGTACCTCGGCACGATCGCCCTGAGCAGCAACGACGGCGGCGCCGGCGGCTGGTTCACGCCGGCGCAGCACCGGTTCGTCGCCGCCGACGCCGGTCGCCTCGTGCTCACCGGCCTTCAGGGCGCGGTGCTGGCGACCCCCGGCACGCGGACGATCACCGCGCGCGACGTCGCGAACCCGGCCCTGACCGGCGCGGCCACCGTGGCCGTCGCGCTCCCGACCGGGCACGCCCTGTACGCCTGGGGCGACAACGCCTGGGGACAGCTGGGCATCGGCACCACGACGGCGAGCCTCAGCCCGGCACGCGTCGGCACGGAGCGCGCGTGGGCGCGCGTGTCCGTCGGAGGCGACCACACGGTCGCCATCCGGTCCGACGGCACGCTCTGGGCGTGGGGCGGCAACCACGACGGCGAGCTCGGCGACGGCACGCGGACCCCGCGGAGCTCCCCCGTACGCATCGGGACCACCAACCAGTGGGCCTGGGTCTCGGCCGGTCCGTCGCACACGCTCGCGCTCAAGCGCGACGGGACGCTGTGGGGCTGGGGCCGCAACTGGACCGGCCAGCTGGGCGACGGCACCACGACCAGCAGGCTCAGCCCGGTGAGGATCGGCACCGACACCCACTGGGTCGCCGTCAGCACCGCCGGCTCGTCCAGCCACGGGATCAAGAGCGACGGCACCCTGTGGTCGTGGGGGAGCAACACCTCGGGCGTCCTGGGCGACGGTTCGTTCACCCGCCGACTCGCTCCCGTGCGCGTCGGGACCGAGGCGCGGTGGGTGTCCGTGTCGACAGGCGGTCTGCACAGCGTGGCGATCCGGAGCGACGCCACCCTGTGGGCGTGGGGCGACAACACCTACGGGATGCTCGGTGACGGTACGACGAACGACCGGTCGCGCCCCCTGCAGGTTGCGACGGACCGCCGATGGGTGGCCGCGCAGGCCGGCGGCTCGTTCACGCTCGGCATGAGCGGGTCGAGCGTCTGGGCGTGGGGCCAGAACGACGGCGGGCAGCTGGGGGACGGCACGACGACCAACCGGCTCACCCCGACCTACCTGCCGCGCAACGGCTGGTGGCAGGCGCGGACGATGGACGCCGGTGACCAGGACAGCGTGGTCGTGACCACGGGCGGCGCGCTCGTCGGGTGGGGGAGGAACTCTGCCGGCGAGGTGGGCAACGGGACCACCTCGGAGGTGCTGACCCCCGTCCGCATCGGGACGGCCGCGACCTGGTGGGACGCCGCGACCGGCTTCCGGCACACGGTGGGTCTGCGCGACTGACGGTGGGCCCCGTGGGGATCGAACCCACAACCCGCGGATTAAAAGTCCGCTGCTCTGCCAATTGAGCTAGAGGCCCGGGAGATCAGGGTGTGGTCCGTGGAACCCGCCGGACGACTCCGGAGTGGTTCGCCTGCTCCCGCCCGCCGATGGTAGTCGGCCCGGTGGCTTCGCCGGACGTCGGCCCCGGATCGCGAGCGTGGTGCGGAGCGCCATGGCGTTCGGGGACGAGCTGCCCGACTGCACGCTGCGCTCGGATCTGGTCGCCGGCGACTGCTTGCGCGAGTACCCGAACTCCTGGGACCTCGGCACGGCCGACCCGGTGGACTGCGGCGAGCCGCACGCCCTGGAGATCGTGTCGGTCCTGCCCCTGTCGGGTCTGCTCGACGAGCGGGTCGTCTGGACGGACGTGAGCTTCCCGTACCCGGATGACTGGTCGGCGGGTGCGACGGCGGTGTACTGCGCGGTGGCGACCGATGTTCCGCAGCTACAAGGGTCGGTGCTCGACGCAACGGTGACGGGACCGGAATAGTCGACAGCGGTCTCGCCTCGTTGTGGGTGATTGTCTCCCCAGGTCGGGCCGCATTTTCTTTGCGATGGGCGCTATTCCTGAAATGCCGCCGCCCGTTACCCGACCGGGACGGTCGCGTGACCGTTCCGTGCTGGTCGCGGCCCCCCGCCGGACGCAACGCTTCAGTCCTCGAACAACGGAGGCAACTGATGCGCGTTCCATCGATGGGCACCCTGTCTGCGGCACGACGGAATGGTCGCGTGGACGTCCGCGCAAAGACGCCGACCCGCGTGGTTGCCGCGGTGGCCGTCGTCGTCGTCGCCGGTGCGCTCGGCGCCTGCAGCGCGGACGGCTCGAGCGACGCCTCCTACGGACAGGACACCGCCTACGACGGCTCGGCCGCGGACGACAGCTGGCGCCAGGCGCCGATGGACGACCAGGAGGAGTACGACGACTCCCCGGAGCAGCCGTTCCAGGACGTGGCGACGAGTCCGTTGTCGACGTTCGCCTCCGATGTCGACACCGCGTCGTACAGCAACCTGCGCCGCCAGCTGCGCCAGGGCGTCGCGCCGGAGGGGGTCCGGATCGAGGAGCTGGTCAACTACTTCGACTACGACTACCCGACGCCGGCGCCGAACGCTGCGGACCCGTTCACGGTGACGACGCAGGTCGCGGACGCGCCGTGGGCGCCCGAGCACCAGCTGGCGATGATCGGCGTGCAGGCCACGGCCGAGAAGTCCACCAGCCGCGGCAACAACATCGTCTTCCTGCTCGACGTGTCCGGCTCGATGGACGAGCCGAACAAGCTGCCGCTGCTCGCGGACTCGTTCGAGCTGCTGGTGGAGCAGCTCGACGAGGGCGACACCGTCTCGATCGTGACCTACGCCGGCAACGACCAGGTGCTCGCCGACTCCGTGCGGGGTGACGAGCACGGCGAGCTGGTGCGGATCCTGCGCGAGCTGCGGGCCGGGGGGTCGACCGGCGGTGCGCAGGGTCTGCAGACCGCGTACGAGCTGGCGGCCAGGAACTTCGTCGAGGGTGGGAACAACCGAGTCGTCCTGGCGACCGACGGCGACTTCAACGTCGGCCCGTCCAGCCCCGACGAGCTCACCGAGCTCATCGAGGAGCACGCAAAGTCGGGGGTCTACATCTCGGTGCTCGGCTTCGGGATGGGAAACCTGAAGGACAACACGATGGAAGCCATCGCCGACCACGGGAACGGCAACTACGCCTACATCGACACCCTCGACGAGGCGCGGAAGGTCCTGGTGGACGAGTTCGACTCGACGATGTTCGTCGTCGCCCAGGACCTCAAGGTCCAGGTCGAGTTCAACCCCGCGACCGTGGCCGAGTACCGGCTGCTGGGCTACGACAACCGCCGCCTCGAGGACGAGGAGTTCGACGACGACGCCAAGGACGCGGGCGACGTCGGCGCCGGCCACGCGGTCACCGCGTTCTACGAGCTGGTCCCGGCCCGGGGGGAGTCGCGCGACGAGCTGGACTATCAGGACGTCGAGACCGGGCTCTCCAGCGACTTCCTGACGGTGCACGTGCGCTACAAGCACCCGGGTGCCACCGAGAGCACCGAGGTCGTCTTCCCCGCCAGGGCCAGCGCGTACACCACCCGCCCCTCGACCGACTTCAGGTTCGCGTCCGCCGTCGTCGAGTTCGCCCTCGTGGCGGGCGGCTCGCAGAACGCCGGCGGCGCCGACCCGTCCCGCGCTCGCGAACGTGCGCAGACGGCCCTCGGCGAGGACCCCTACGGCCTGCGGTCGGAGTTCGTCACCTTGATCGACGCCTACGAGGAGATTGCCGGCTGAAAAATCACGCACGCCATTGCTCCGGGTGAACTGTGCGAGACATCAACGCCTGGGTGAGCGTTGACGGTCTACGTCCCGGATGCTGGCATTTCGCGAGGATGTCGAGCGGCCCTACGACGGCAAGGAAAAGCGCATGGCCGGAAAGTCGACAATGGGCGCCGTGGTGATTGCGTGCCTCGCGTTCCTGGCGGCGGGATGCGACAGCTCGTACGAGCCGTCGGGCAACGAGCCCCCCGTTCAGGAAGCAGTCGAGCCGCTTCCCGAGCAGCCACCCGCCCCGGAGCCCGACCCGGTGTGGGAGTGCTTCTACGAGCCCACCTACGACGACGACTGGCACAACGACGTCCTGTGCAGCAACGGCGCGGAGTCGGACCGGCCCTACCTCAGGGAGTGGGACGACTTCGTCACCGAGGACGAGATCATGGAGTCGGCGCGCGAGTACGAGGACCAGCTCAACTCGGCCTGACCGCGAAGCGGGTGTCCCGGCTAACCCTTGACAAGATTTTTCGTCAATGCCACGGTGGCGTCATGCAGGACGTCGAGGTCATCGAGAGCGCGGAGGCAGCCGCCGCCGCGCTGGAGCCGATCCGGGCCCGGCTGCTCGGCGAGCTGGCCGTCCCGGCCTCCGCCGCGGGGCTCGCCGCGAAGGTCGGCATCGCGCGCCAGAAGGTCAACTACTACCTGAAGTCGCTCGAGGCGCACGGCCTGGTGGAGCTGGCCGAGGAGCGCCGGCATGGGGGCATCACGGAGCGGGTGCTGCAGGCGTCGGCGGCGTCGTACGTCGTGTCGCCGGCGGCCCTCAGTGCCGCCGCGGCCGACCCGGACGCCAACGCCGACCACCTGTCGGCCGGCTACCTCGTCGCGCTCGCGGGCCGAGTGGTGCGGGAGGTCGGTGCGCTGGCGCGACGGGCCGGCGCGTCCGGGAACCGGCTGCCGACGCTGACCATCGACACCACCATCGGCTTCCGGTCGGCCGCCGACCGGGCGGCCTTCGCGGACGACCTCACCGCAGCGGTGCTCGACCTGGCCGCTCGCTACCACCACGACGACGGGCGCCCGCACCGGCTCGTCGTCGCCGCCCACCCTCTCCCTGAGGAGGACTCATGAGCACCACCCTGAACGCCCCGTACCGCCTCGAGTTCAGCGTCGAGGTGCCCGGCACCCCGGAGCAGGTCTGGGAGGCCATCGCCACCGCCAAGGGTATGAGCGCCTGGTTCGGGCCCACGGAGATGGAGGAGCGCGAGGGCGGCTCCCTGCACTTCACGATGGGCCCGGAGATGGACTCGGACGGCCAGGTCACCGGCTGGGACCCGCCGCGCCGCCTCGAGTACCAGGAGGACTGGGCCCACCTCATGGGCAAGGACCCGGCCTCGCTCAGCCCGTTGACGTCCGAGTTCCTCGTCGAGGCGCAGTCCGGCGGCACCTGCGTCGTGCGCGTGACCAGCAGCGGCTTCGGGACCGGCGCCGACTGGGAGTCCGAGTGGTGGGAGACCCTGGGCCCCGGCTGGATGCCGTTCTTCGACAATCTGCGTCTGTACCTGGCGCACTTCCCCGGCCAGGAGGCCACGCACCTGGAGGTCTCCGCCACCCACCCCGGCGACGCGGAGGAGCTCTGGTCGACCCTGCGCGACGCGCTCGGCCTGGGCGACGAGGGCGCGACGGTCGACCTGCGCGGCGCCACCGGCACCGTCGAGCGCGTCGGCGAGCGGCAGACGCTGGTCCGGCTCACCGCGCCGGTGCCCGGCATGCTCAACGTCTTCGCCTGGGGCTCGGGCGACGGCACGGTGACGACCGGTGTGCGGGCGTACCTGTTCTCCCCCGACGCGGCGGACTACGTCCGGCGCGAGGAGCCGGCCTGGCAGGCTTGGCTGCAGGGGCTCTCCGTCCCGGCCTGATCGCACCCTCACCATCGAGAGGCTCACCATGCTGACGCAGGTCGCGGAGGGCGTGCTCGTCCACGAGAGCGCGTTCTGCCAGAGCAACGCGGTCGTCGTCCAGGGCCGGGCCGGCGTGCTGCTCGTCGACGCCGGGGTGCAGGAGGACGAGCTGGAGTGCCTGGCGGACGATCTCGCCGCTGCGGGTCAGGCGGTCGTGGCCGGCTTCTCGACGCACCCGCACTGGGACCACCTGCTCTGGCACCCCCGCCTCGGCGACGCGCCGCGGTACGGGACGGCGCGGTGCGCCGCCACGGTCCGGGAGCGGCTGTCGGACGCGGGTGCGAAGGAACGCGTGCGCGGCATGATCCCGGCGGACATCGCCGACCGGGTACCCCTGGACCTGCTCGGCCTCGTCACCGGCGTGCCCGCCGGGACGGCGCTGCTCCCGTGGGACGGCCCGCACGCCCGGATCATCGAGCACCAGGCGCACGCCCCGGGCCACGCGGCGCTGCTGATCGAGGACCGGGTGCTCGTCGCCGGCGACATGCTGTCCGACGTCCTGGTTCCGATGCTCGACCTCCACGGCTCTGCCGACCCGATCGGCGACTACCTCGCCGCTCTCGAGCTGCTCGAGCACGCTGCGGACAGCGTCGAGGTCGTCGTCCCCGGCCACGGGTCGGTGGGCGGACGCGGACAGCTGGAGGTGCGGATCGACCGGGATCGGGCGTACGTGCAGGCGCTGCGCGACGACGCCGCGGCGCTCAGCGACCCGCGGGTCGGACCCTCCGCCCGCCCCGGCTGGGAGTGGGTGAGCGATGTCCACGCGTGGCAGGTCCAGAGCCTCGCCAGCGCCCGGACTCCCGGATAGAAGACCGCGGAGGTCGCCCTCGAGCCAGGGCGGCCCGACAGCCCACCGGGTAGCCCGTCATCCGTCGAGCGCGCCGTGGCGGAACACCCGCCAGACGGTCGGCAGCATCTGCTTCCTCGGGACGCCCCGCAGGATGCGGGTGATCTGCTTGCCCGCGACGAGGGCGCCCAGCGCGCCGACGACCGTCTGCACGACGACGAGGCCGACCACGACGTTCTCGACCTCGAGGCCGGCGGCCTCGGCGATCACCGGCGCGGCGAGCCACACCGGGATCCACCAGAGCAGGATGAGGAAGACGCCCGCGCGCAGACGCGTCGGGGAGATCGGTGCCCTCGGCTCGGCGTCCATCGGGACCGACTCTGGCACGGATGAGCCGGCCCGATGCGCGCAGCCGGTGCGTCGTCCGTCGACGGCTACTGGCTCTTGCCGCGCGGGCAGGCCTACCTGGACCGGCCTTAGCCAGGCGCGGCGGGCAGGTGCACCACGACGCGGAGCCCTCCGCCGGCCCGCGGCGTGAGGACGAGCTGCCCGGCGTGCGCCCGGGTGATGCTCTCGACGATCGCCAGGCCGAGGCCGACGCCCGCGTGCTCGCCGTGCACTCTCTCGGTGCCTCGCTGGAACGGCTCGGTGAGCGTCGTGACCACCCGCGGAGCCAGCTTCTCGCCGGTGTTCTCGACCGTGAGCTCGACGGACGCCGGGTGGGCCGCGGTGACCACGCGCACGAGGCCGCCCTGGGGCAGGTTGTGGACGATCGCGTTGTGCACGAGGTTCGTGGTCAGCTGCAGCAGGAGCGCCCGCGAGCCGACCGTCGGGGCGACGTCCCCCGAGGTCTCGAGGCTCACGCCGCGGCGCTCCGCGAAGGGCAGGAGCGTCTCGGCGGCCTCCTCGGCCAGGAGCGAGAGGTCGACGCGTTCGCGGGCGAAGGACCGTTGGTCGGCGCGGCTGAGCACGAGCAGCGCCTCGGTCAGGTCGATCGCTCGGGCGTTGACGCTGTAGAGGCGCTCGACCAGCTCGCCCTGGTCGTGCTCGGGGTCCTGGCGGGCGACGTCGAGCAGCGCCTGGGTGGTCGCCAGCGGGGTGCGCAGCTCGTGGGAGGCGTTGGCGGCGAACCGCCGCTGCTCGGCGACCTGCGCGTCGAGCCGGGCGAGCATGGCGTCGAAGGCGTCGGCGAGCTCGCGGAACTCGTCGGCCCGGCCGGGCAGCCGGATGCGGTGGGACAACGACCCGTTCGCCGCCACCCGGGTGGCGTGCGTGATGCGGGCGAGCGGCGCGAGCATGCGGCCGGCGAGGAGCCACCCGCCCACCAGGCCGAGGACCAGCAGGAAGAGCAGCGCCATCGCCGCGCGCGGAGCGAAGGCGCGCAGGAGGTCGGTGCGGTTGGGGATGTAGCCGTCGGGGCCGAAGATGACGTCCTTGTCCGGCACGTAGCGCAGCAGGAAGACCCACACCACCGCGAGGAGCAGGACTCCGGCCACCATGAGGAACGCGGCGTAGCTGAGGGTCAGCTTGAGGCGGACGCTCGGCCCGGGTGCCCTATCCACGGTCGTCACCGGGACCCTCGGCGTCGATGCGGTAGCCGACCCCCGGCACGGTGGCGATGACCCAGGGCTCGCCGAGGCGCTTGCGCAGCGCCGAGACCGTGATGCGCACCGCGTTCGTGAAGGGGTCGGCGTTCTCGTCCCAGGCGCGCTCGAGGAGCTCCTCCGCGCTGACCACACCGCCCTCGGCGGCGACGAGCACCTCCAGCACGGCGAACTGCTTGCGGGTCAGCGGGACGTACCGGCCGTCGCGGTAGACCTCGCGACGGAACGGGTCCAGCCGCAGGCCCGCGATCTCGTGCACCGGCGGCCGGTGGTGGGCGCGTCGGCGGTCCAGCGCGCGGAGCCGCAGGACCAGCTCGCGCATCGCGAAGGGCTTGGTGAGGTAGTCGTCGGCGCCGAGCTCGAAGCCCGACGCCAGGTCGTCGAGCCGGTCGGCAGCCGTGAGCATGAGGATCGGCATGCCGCTGCCGGAGGCCACGATGCGCGCGGCGACCTCGTCGCCCGACGGTCCGGGGATGTCGCGGTCGAGGACGGCGATGTCGTAGGAGTTGATGCTGAGCAGCGCGAGCGCGGTGTCACCGTCGCCGGCGACGTCCGCGGCGATCGCTTCCAGGCGCAGGCCGTCGCGGATCGCCTCGGCGAGGTAGGGCTCGTCGTCGACGATCAGCACGCGCACTCTCTGGATGCTACGAGCCGCCACCTATCGTCGGGATATCGCGTTCCGCATACGGCCCAGCAACACCGGCCCCGGTTCGCTGGGGGCCATGCCCCACACCTCGCCCGTGCAGACGGCACGCCGTCGGCTCCGACCGGCGGTGCTCGTCGCGCCGCTCCTCGTCCTGGCGGTCGTCGTCGCCGCCCTCCTCGGCAGCCAGCGACCGTCGGCGTCGGCCCCTCCCTCGCACTCGGTCCACGTCGGTCCCGGCCTCGCTCCCGTGTCCGCCGACGCCCCCGCGGCTCCGGGGGCGGACGGCACCGTCGCCGACGGCGTGACGGTCTTCGACGACGACGTGCCGGCCGTGGCCAACCTCGACGCGGGACTGCTGGACGCCCTGCGCCGCGCCGCGACCGACGCCGCCCCGGACGGGATCACGTTCTTCGTCAACAGCGGATGGCGGTCTCCCGAGTACCAGGACCAGCTGCTGCGCGACGCCGTCGCCGAGTACGGCTCGGCCGAGGAGGCAGCCCGATGGGTGGCCACGGCCGACACCTCGCCCCACGTGCAGGGTCAGGCGATCGACCTCGGGGACTGGAACACCACGGCGTGGCTGTCCACGCATGGCTCGGCGTACGGGCTGTGCCAGATCTACGGCAACGAACCCTGGCACTACGAGCTGCGTCCCGACGCCGTCGGCGCCGGCTGCCCGACCATGTACGCCGACCCGACGCACGACCCGCGGATGCAGCCGTGACCCGCTCGACCGCGACCGTGACCGCGCGGGCGGGCGAGGTCGACGAGGTCGCCGCGGGGAGGTCGCACCTCGTCGCGCTGTTCGCCGTCTACCTCGGCCTGCTCGCGTGGGCGGTCCTCTGGAAGCTCGAGGTCCCCTGGGTCGGCGAGGCGGGCGAGCGCATCATCAAGCTCGTCCCGTTCGTCGCCACGGCTCGCGCCGGTGCCAGCACGCCGTTCGACGTCGTCGTGAACCTCCTGCTCTTCGTCCCGTTCGGCCTCTACCTCGGCCTGCTCGCGCCGTCCGTGCGGTGGTGGAAGGCCGCGGCGACCGTCGCCGCGGCAAGCCTGACCTTCGAGGTCACCCAGTACGTCCTGGCGGTCGGGAGCTCGGACCTCACCGACGTCCTGGTCAACACCGCCGGCGGCGTCCTCGGGTTCGGGCTGCTCGTCCTGGCACGCCGTCGGCTCGGGGCAGGCACGGGTGCGGTCATGGGACGGATCTGCGCGATCGCCACCGTCGTGGCCCTGGTCGCCGGCGCCGTCGTCGTCGCCTCGCCGCTGAGCTTCGGGACTCCGCAGGACGTGCGGTGCGATCCCACCCACCCCGGGCAGTGCCGCGTGCCGGGCCGTCCGGGCGGCGGCGATTGATCCTCGTCCTCACGCGGACACTCGCGTGGGCCGGAGCTAGTCTCGAACGGTCGCCCAACCGAGGACCAGCCGGGGAGCAGCCATGGGCCGCCTGTACATCGACCTGTTCGTCAGCCTCGACGGCGTCGCGCAGGCGCCCGGTGCCCCGGAGGAGGACACGTCCGACGGCTTCCCCTTCGGCGGCTGGCAGGCGCCGTTGGACGACGACCTGGTGGGCCGCGAGGTGAGCGCGGGCATCGCGGCGATGGACGCGCTGCTGCTCGGGCGCCGGACGTACGACATCTTCGCCGCGTACTGGCCGCACCACGCCGACGACATCGGCCGCCAGCTCAACGCCGTGCCCAAGTACGTGGCCAGCCGCGGGAACCCCGACCTCACGTGGTCCGGCAGCACGCTGCTCGGCCCGGACCTCGTCGCGGAGATCCGGGCCGTGCGGGACCGCCACGAGAGCACCCACGTCATCGGAAGCGTCGACCTCGTCCAGACGCTGCTGGCCGAGCGCCTGTTCGACGTGCTGACGCTGTGGGTCTACCCGATCGTCCTCGGCCAGGGGAAGAAGGTCTTCCCCGACGGCGTCCGGCCGTCCGCGCTCACGCTGCTCGGGCCGGCCGAGACCGGGAGCGCGGGCGCGGTCCAGCTGCGCTACGCCCCGACGGGCGCCGACCCCGCGACGGGCGACATGACCGAGGTCGACGCGACCTGACTCACCACCGCGGCGTCGCAGCGTCGAAGGGCGACGGGGCCGCCCCGAACGGTGCCGCGGCGGGGTGCCAGGCAGTCGGCGCGACGAACGTGAACCGCGCCCAGGTGGTCGACCGACCGGCCGGCGTCGTCACCGTCACGCGGACGACGCTCGCGCCGTGCCGCGGCACGACGACCGCCAGCTTGGTGCCGCTCAGCACCGTGACCTTCGTCGTCGTGACGCTGCCGAACGACACCGTCGTCCTGCCCTTGACGAAGTTCTTGCCCGTGAGGACGGTCAGCGTCCCGCCCGTCGAGGGCCCGACCGCCGGGGTCGCGTGCTGGACGACCGGCAGCGAGGCGACCGGTGGCGCGGTCACCGTGTGGGTCACGCCGGCCGACGAGGAGCCGTAGGTGGCGTCGCCGGCGAAGGTCGCGACGACGGTGTGGGAACCGGCGGCCAGGGTGGTCGTGCTCAGCTGGGCGGTGCCGCCGACGAGGGGGACGGAGACCGGGGCGCCGCCGTCGACGACGAAGGAGACGGAGCCTGTGGCCGCCGGCGTGACCGTGGCGGTGAACGCCGCGGCTGCTCCGGCGACCGTCGACGCGGCGGGGCCGGTCAGCGCCAGGCTCGTCGGGACCTTCTCGTAGGTGTACGTGGCCGGCGCGCTCGCCTGGCCCTGGGTGGTGACCACCACGTCGACCGGTCCCGCGGCGTGCGCCGGGGCGGTCGCGACCAGCGAGGTCGGCCCGTCGACCGCGACCGAGGCGGCGACTCCACCGAACGTGACGGACGTGTCGGCCCCGAAGCCGGTGCCCGTGATCGCGACCTGCTCGGCGCCGAGGACGGTGCCCGAGGCGGGTGCGAGCGAGCTGACGGTCGGTGGCTCCGCGCCCAGGACGTAGTCCACCATGGCCGCGGTGCCGGTGTACGTGGCGTCGCCGACGTAGTACACGTCGACCCACGGGTACGTGCCCTGGTCGATCGCGTCGAACGTCAGGGTCGCGTGGCCCGAGGCGTCGAGGTCGGCGTCGGCGTAGACGACGTCGCGGACCAGGGTGTTGCCGACCCACACGGACCCGGTCGGGGTGCCGGCGCCGCCGGTCACGGTGACGTCGATGGTGAACGGCTCGCCGACGACGGGCGGGTGCGCCGCCGTCGCGACGATCGTGGCGGGCGCGGACCCCCGCGCACCGGCGTGGATGTCGAGGCCCGCGGCGGTCGCGCCGGCCGCCAGCACCACCGGCGTGGCCTGGCTCGGCCGCGTGATGCCCGGCGTCGCGGCGTAGTAGGTGGGCACGATCGACGTGGACGCGTAGGTCGAGGCGACCAGGCGGTAGGCGCCCGGGCTCAGCAGGGTGATCGAGTACGAGCCGTCGTCCGCGGTGGTCGCGCCGTTCTGGTCCTGGTCCGACACGGCCTTCACGAACGCGCGCGCCAGCGGTGCGCCGTCCGGGCCGTACACGACGCCGGAGAGCGTGGCACCGGCCACGAGCGTCATGTCGTGCAGGGTCACGGTGGCGGCGTCGGCGACCTGCACCCGCTCGGCGTCCTCCCAGCGCGTCGTCCCCGGGTACACGACCCCGACCAGGTTGGCGCCCCAGTCCGACTGGGCGTAGACGGTGTAGTCGTCGTCGGCCAGCCCCGAGATCGCGTAGGTCCCGTAGGTGCCGGTGGTCGCTCCGCTCCCGCCGGAGACGGTGGAGGCGTAGACCTCGATCCCCGCTCGCGGCGTCCCGTCGGGCGCAAGGATCCGCCCGGTGATCGTGCCGCCGCGCGCGAGCACCGCGTCGTTCAGCGTGACCGTGGCACCCGGCGCGACCGGGACGACCGTCTGCGTCTCCGGGGTCTGGGCGTCGTCGTAGAGCTCGGAGACCCACGCGGAGCCGTTCGGCGCGGTGAAGGACACGCGCCAGTCGCCGGGACGCAGCCCGGCCGCGGTGAAGGTGCCGTCGGCGCCCGTGGAGGCCGAGGCGTACACGAACGCCACCGACTGCAGCTGGACGCTGACCCCTGGGATCGGGTTGCCGTCGACGTCGACGACCCGTCCCGTGACGGTGGCGGCGTGGTCGAGGACGGCGTCGATGCCGGTGACGTCGGCCGTGCTCACCGTGATCCGGGTCGGGTTCCAGGAGGCATCGTCGTCGTAGGACTCGCCGAGCAGCGGGCTGCCCGTCGGTGGCACGAACGTCACCGTGTACGCGCCCGGGATCAGGCCCGAGACCACGTAGTGGCCGGCCGGGTCCGTCGCGACCGGCGAGCTCCAGCTCGGGCCGGAGACCTGGACGGTGACGTCCGGCGCCGGCGCGCCGGTGTCGTCCGTGACGGTCCCGGAGATCGAGTACGTCGAGAAGCCGTCGGCCAGCGCGCTCGCCGGGGCGAGGGCTCCGAGGCCCAGCAGTGTCGCGAGCGCGGTGAGGAAGCCGGCGAACCGGCGGACGATGGGACGCGACGACGGCGTCATGGAGGGCCCCCTGCTGGTCGAGCGCCTCCCGACGGTCCGGCGCGGGGGAAATGTACCGTTTGGGCGACCCCCGCCGGGCCGCGTTCCCCGGACGTTCACCCGGTCAGGCGAACCGGCCGGTCAGAGCGCGGCCAGCCCGGAGAGCTCGGCCATGCGAGCCATCCCCGGGCCGACGTCGGCGCGGAACCGTGCCACCGCGGCGGCGAGCCCGGCGGAGGCCGCCAGCTCGGGTGGTGTGCGGGCGGGGTTGAGCGGGACGCCGTCGGCCCACGCCTTGATGGCCGGCTCCGACGCGAACGAGACGGCCGCCCGGCCGCCCAGCACCTGCATGCGCGCCCAGTCGGTAGGGGTGTCGGAGTACGGGGAGGGTGGGCACAAGCGGTTCTTCACGTCGTCGCGGTCGACGGTGGCCTCGACGTATCCCGCCAGGGCGGCGCCGAAGCAGGGGAAGCCCGTGCGGATCGGCTGCAGCGTGATGGCGTCCGTGCCCCAGATCGGCACCAGCGGCGGGTACCGCAGCCCGGAGGCCGCGCAGTGCACGACCACAGCGTCCTTCGCGACGGCGACCTCGCCCTGGTCGAGCACCATCCGCGTCGGTCCCGCGGACCGGACGTGCCCGAGCCGGACGACGTGCTCGATCGTGCGCAGCTTGTCGAGCTCCCAGCGGGCGAGCGTCGGCGTCTTCGCCATGGTCGGCGTCACGGACCGGTCGATGCGCAGCATGACGCCGGCGTCCTCCAGGCGCAGGAACAGGTCGTCCGCCGACGTCGACACCGCCGCCGCCCCCACCACATCCGCCGCCATGCCGATGAACACGGCCGGGTCCGGCTGCACCACCGCACGGTCGAGCATCCACGGGTCGCGCGGCCGGACCCAGCAGAGCGCCCCCGGGTCGACGCCGTTGCCGAGCAGCCAGACGCACGCGTCGGTCGCGGTCTTGCCGGAGCCGACGATGACGTACTGCGACGGCGCCTCCTCGAGCCTGACGAGGTCGTTGACCGCGATCACGTGCGCGCCGTCCGCGACCTCGAACGGCGGGGGCGTGTCCGCCGGGATCCGCGGGGCGAGGTAGCGGGCGTCGACGACGGGACGTCGGGAGCGGACCTCGAACCGCTCGCCGGACACCCGCGACACGAACCGTCCGTCCCCGACGTAGTCGCACCCCGGGTAGAAGGACACCCGGCCGGGCCGGAGCATGCGCTCGTGCAGCACCTGCGCGTAGTAGGCGGTGATCTCCGGGGCCGTGGCGCGCTCGTGCAGGCCGGCCTCCGGTCCGTCCTGCTGCAGCCGTCCGTCGCCGAGCCGCGTCGACGACACGCCGTAGAAGGCCGACGCCTGGTGCAGGCGGACGAACGGGTACGCGTCGAGCCAGTGGCCACCGGCGCCGTGCCTGCGGTCGACCATCACCACGCTGACGTCGTCCGCGTGGTCGATCAGGGCGTCCGTGAACGCCATCCCCGCCGCGCCCGCGCCGACGACCAGGTAGTCGGCTTCCAGGACCCGGACCACGTGCTCATGCTCCGCTCGCGCGCGGAGCCGGTCAACGGACCGGGTCGACCCGACCGGCGTCGCGACGGCGCGTCCACGTCTCGTCGACCACGAGCGCGATCGCGACCAGCGCGATCATCACCCAGAACGAGCGCCGCTCCGACGTGTAGAGGTCGACGACGAACCACACCAGCACGACCCCGGAGACCGCGACCGCGATCGCCGTCAGCAGCGGCGAGGCACCGAGCTCGGCCCGCAGCCGGAACGCCGCGACGGCGACCAGGACGAACACCGCGAGCGAGACGGCGCTGCCCACCGAGGCCAGGGCCCCGACGCTCAGCACCGTCACCAGGACCACCATGAGCGCCGCCGTGATCAGCAGCCCGCCGTGCCGTCCCAGCCGGCTGCCCGACCCGAACGCGGGCGGGAACGTCCCCGAGCCCGAGAGGGCCGCGCTCAGCCCGACCGAGCCGTAGAGCATGGCGGTGACGCTGGAGGACGTCGCGAGCAGCGCCGCGACCGCCATCATGACGAACCCGGCGTGCCCGAGCGCCGGTTCCGCCGCCACGGCGAGCGCCGTCGGGCCGGCCGCCACGACCTCGTCGACCGGGAGCGTGCCGAACACGGAGAGCGCGACCGCCACGTAGAGCACCGTGGTGATCGCGAGCGCGGCGTACATCGCGACCGGGAGCTCGCGGCGCGGCGCGGCCAGGTCGCCGCCCGAGAACGAGATCACGGCGAAGCCGAGGAACGCGAAGAACGTCAGGGCGATGCTGGCCACGATGTCGTCCACGCCCGGGTACGTGCTCGGTGCGAGGAGCGCGGGGTCGACGTGCGGCAGCGTGCCGACGACGAACACCGCGAACACGACGAGCAGGAGGCCGACGATCACCGTCTGCACGCGGTCGATGAGCCGCGGCCCGGCGACGGTGACCCAGGCCCCGAGCACCACCAGGACGGCGGCGCACAGCTTGGACAACCAGCCGCCCGGCGGGGCGTCGGCGATGAGGACCGCGGCGTAGTCGCCGAACGACGAGGCGACCATCGCGCCCACCACCACGATCGCGGTGAGGTACCCGAGCCACGCGGCGACCCCGACCAGCCGGCGGCTGCGGAACCCGTGCTGCAGGTACACGATGAGGCCGCCGGACGACGGCCAGCGCATCGCGAACTTGACCAGCGTGTACCCGAGGGTGGCGGACATCGCGCCGGCCAGGAGGAACGAGATCCACACCGCGGAGCCGGCCACCGCGCCGGCCTGCCCCAGCAGCGCGAAGATCCCGGCGCCGACCATCGCCCCGATGCCGAGCACGACGGCGCCGCGCACGGTCAGCTGCCCGGTGGCCGCCGGACCCGGCTCGGACATGGGATACCCCCTGCTGCCGCCGGTCTCACGGTCGGCACGCCCGACCCTAGCGGCGGGAACGGCTCCGCCGAGCCCGTTCGGTTCCCTCGCCTCTGTATCCAGCCCTCGTCCCTCGTCCCTATCCTGGCGAGAAGTCCGGCGTGACCTGATGACGGTGCCCGCACAAGGAGCAGACATGAACCCGGAGACCACCGCACTCGTGCTGATCGAGTTCCAGAACGACTTCACCAGCGAGGGCGGCGCCCTGCACGGCGCGGTCGAAGGGGTGATGGAGAGCACCGGGATGCTCGAGCACGCCCGGACCGCGCTCGAGGCCACCCGCGCGGCCGGCGCGACCGTGATCCACAGCCCGATCGCGTTCCAGGCGGGCTACGGCGAGATCACCGCGCACCCCTACGGGATCCTCAAGGGCGTCGTCGACTCGAACGCGTTCGTCAAGGGCTCGTGGGGCGCGGAGATCGTCGCGGACGTGGCACCCGTCGAGGGCGACATCGTCGTCGAGGGCAAGCGCGGCCTGGACGCGTTCGGCTCGACCAACCTCGACTTCATCCTGCGGTCCAAGGGCATCACGACCGTGGTGCTGGCCGGCTTCCTCACCAACTGCTGCGTGGAGTCGACCATGCGCTCGGCGTACGAGAAGGGCTTCGAGGTGATCACGCTGACCGACGCCGTCGGCGCGACCTCGGAGCCGGAGCACACCAACGCGATCACCTACGACTACCCGATGTTCTCCAAGCCGATGACGGCGGACGAGTACGTCGGGACCCTCCGCGGGGCGGCCGTGACGGCCGACAGCTCGCGCGGCTACTGACCTCCGCCGGTCGGCGCAAACTGGCTGGCCGTGAAGACCGCGCCCTGCGGGTCGCGGATGGTCGCCGTGCGGGCCCAGGCGTTCTCGTCGGTCGCCAGGACCGCTCCGCCGTTCGCCGTGGCCAGCGCCGCCGTCTCGTCGCGGTCGGAAACGGCGAACGAGACGTGCCAGTGGGGTGTCTCGTCGTCGCGGACCGGCGCGATCCAGCCGATGGCGTCGGCGAACCCCGGTGGCACCGAGACGCCCGACTGCCGCTCGTGGATGTCGGGGTCGACCGTGGCGGCCAGGTGGTCGCCGTAGCCCGGCACGCGGATCATCGTGGCGAACCCGAGGTCGGCGATGTCCCACCCGAACGCCCGGGCGTAGAGCTCGTCGGCGGCGGCCGGGTCGCTGGTGTGCAGGTCGCTGAAGTTCCACGCACCCGGCGCGTTGACGATCTGCGCGCCGAGGCGGCGCTTCGCCTGCCACAGGCGCAGCGAGGCGCCCTGCGGGTCGACGAGCTCCGCCCACGTGCCGCCCTCGCCCGCCACGGTGGGCCCGGTGGTCACGGTGGCGCCGGCCGCGGCGACCCGCGCCAGCGCCGCGTCGATGTCCTCGACCGCGACGTACGTGTGCCACGACGGATCCGCCGGCGCCTCGCCCGTCGGGTTCGTCGGGCCGCCGATGCCCGCGGCGTCCTGGCCGTCGACCTGCGCGATCACGTACCGCGTGGGCAGCCCGGGCGGGGTGGCGTCGTGGAACGTCCACCCGAGGACTGCGCCGTAGAACTCCTTCGCGCGCTCGACGTCCCGCTGCTCGATGTCGACCCAGGACGTCACGCCGGGGGGATAGGTCCGCTGCTGCTGCGTCATGCCTCCAGGCTAGGAAAGCCCACCGACATCTACCCGTCGAGGCGGTCGATCGCCTGCGACGTCTGCTGGGCGACCGAGATGGGCCCCGAGACGAAGAGGCCGAGCGCGGCGACGAGGGCGACCCCGGCGAGCGCGAGGCTCACCACGCTGAGCCGCGGCGCCCCGCGGAAGATCGCGCGCTGGTAGTCGCGGACCGCACGGCCGACGAAGAACACCCCGCCGACCACGCCGACCACCCACACCTCGCCGGGCCCACCGAGGGCGAGGCCGATGGCGCCGGTCACCACGAGGACCACGAGTCCCGAGCAGAAGAAGCCGATCGCGCCGCGCCGGACGCGGGTCGCCTCCCCGACGCGATGGCGCAGGAACGCCGCGTCCCGCGCCAGGCTGTCCTCGTGGCTGATCGTCTGTCCGAGCCGCGAGGGCACGGTGGTGCCGAAGGTGCTGACGTAGCCGGTGGCGGCGACGGGCGCGGTCACCTGGAACGCCGGGTCGGGCCGCGTGTGCTCCGTCCAGCCCATGCCGTCGAACCAGCGGTGCACCCCGACGGTCGACCCGTCCGGGTACCACCCGGCGGGCTGCTGGCTGTTGTCGGACATGGCGGTGATGGTCCCAGAGCGCCCGGAGGATCGGCCGCGCGCGGCGCGAGATTCACTCGACCGCCCGCACGAAACAGCCGCCTGAGGCAACTGGCCCCGCCGATACTCGTGCGGTGACGACTCCGATGGGAATGCGCGAGCTGGCGCAGAGGTGGAGCGAGCTGGTCCTCGCCGACGTCCCTCCCGGCGAGACGGTGACCAGGGCCGCACGTGAGTCGGGCTCCCTGCTCCGGGAGCCGGCGACCGAGGAGCAGGTCCGCGAGGTGGAGGCCGGGCTCGGCCGACGGCTGCCGCCGTCGTACCGCGAGTTCCTCCTGGTGAGCGACGGTGCCTACGGGGACCTCGACGGCGCGAGCCGCGTGTACGCCGAGGACGGGTGGGAGGAGAGATCGCCGGAGTCCTCCGTCGTCGGCATCGGTCTCCTGCCGGTCGCCGACCTGCGCTGGTTGCGCGACGCGCATCCGGCGACCGCGGCCCTCTACGCCGAGACGGGTCCGTGCGGGCCGGCGGCGGAGGACAACTCCTCGCCGTGGCCGTGGGGGCCCTTCGCGGACGGCCTCGTGGTCGACACCGACAAGGCGCCTGGCCAGACCTGCCTCGTGCCGTTCGAGGGCCTCGAGGAGTGGCAGGTCTGGAACATCCACAAGGAGATGTCGGAGGCGTACGTCTCCTTCCGGTCGTTCCTGGAGTACCAGGTCGCCCTGCGGGAGCCGGTCCCGACCGTCGACGAGCTGCGCTCCGTCATCGAGCGGGCGTCCTCGGGTGACTACGTCGCGACGATGCGCCTGTCGCGCACGACGGCGCCGGACGCCGTCCCGTTCCTCGCCGAGGTGGTCGGTCCGCGGTTCGGGATCCAGCCCGCGCTCGGCCTCGGTCGGATCGGGACTCCCGAGGCGATCGACGCCCTGGTCAGGCTGCTCCCCGCCGGTGTCGAGCAGGCGCTGGCACTCGCCGGCACCGACCAGGCGCGTGACGTGCTGGCCGACTGGGGAGACTTCCACCAGCTGTTCCTGCTCGGCGACGCCCGGGGAGCGCACATCGCTGCGAGCAGGCTCGCCGAGGTCCCGTCGACGCTGCTCCCCGGTCAGGTCTCCCTCGCGATCTGGGTGCTCGGTCGATCGGGCGACCCGCGGTTCGTCGAGTCGCTGCTCTCCCTGGAGCCTGCCGATGACTGGTCGGAGTTCAGCGTCGCCCAGGCGCTCGCCCGACTCGGAGCGCCGGAAGGTCGCGCGCGTCTCGGCGCGCTGGCGCGGGGTGACAGCCCGAGGAAGAGGGCGGCGCAGCTCTCCCTCGAGCGGCTCGAGACGGGACGCCTCCCCTAGGTCGTGCTCGCTCACACGTGCGTCAGTCCCGCAGGTCGAGCTCGAGCAGGGTGCAGGAGAACGTGTCGAAGTCGCGCTGCCCGACGACGGTGAACCCGTACCCCTGGTAGTAGGTGTGCAGCACGGGGTTGGTGGTCCGGCAGTCGAGCCGGAACAGGTCGACCCCGGCCTCGCGACCGCGGGCGGCCGCCCAGTCGAGCAGGGCGGTCCCGATGCCGGCGCCGGTGTGGCGGCGGTCGACCATGAGCCCGTGGACGTAGACGGCGGGGGTGTCGTCGGCACCCCAGAAGTCGGGATCGGACCACAGCAGCCGCACGGTGCCGACGAGCCCGCCGCCGTCGCGGACCAGGTACCACTCGCCGGCGTCGACCTGGGCCGCGATGCGGTCGCGCGGCAGCGATCCGTGCGGCCACTGCACCGTGCCGTTCGTGGCCATCCAGTCCTCGAGCGACCGGCGCAGCGCGTGGATCGCGTCGACGTCGTCGGGGGTCGCGGGCGTGGGGGCGAGACGGGTCACCGGTCGACGGTAACGGCGTCAGGCGAGCAGGTCGGGCCCGATCTCGTCGATCGAGCGCACCCCGCACAGCGCCATCGTGAGGTCGAGCTCGGCCCAGAGGTGCTCCAGCACCGTGCGGGCTCCGTCGGCGCCGGCGAGCGCGAGGCCGTAGACCCACGGCCTGCCGACCAGGACTGCGGCCGCGCCGAGGGCGAGCGCCTTCACGACGTCGGCGCCGCCGCGGATGCCGCTGTCGAAGAGGACGGGGACGCGCCCGCCGACCACCTCGGCCACGCCCGGCAGCGCGTCGAGCGAGCCGATCGCGCCGTCGACCTGGCGCCCGCCGTGGTTCGACACCGCGATGCCGTCGACCCCGTGGTCCAGCGCGAGCCGCGCGTCGTCGGCGTGCTGGATCCCCTTGAGGACGATCGGCAGCGACGTGCGTTCCCGCAGCCGAGCCAGGTCGTCCCACGTGAGCGAGGACCGGGAGAACACGTCGAGGAACGTCTCGACCGCGGCGCGCGGCAACGGGGAGCGGAGGTTCGCGCGCAGGTCACCGGGGTAGTGCCGGGCCATCGACAGCAGCGCGCGGACCGCGGCCGGCGTCGGGCGGTCCTTCGACGCCGTCGCGGCGGGTGCTCGCTCCTCCACGAGCCGCCGGAACGCCGGATCGCTCGTGTACTGCGCGATGCCCTCGGCCCGGGCGAACGGGAGGTAACCGAGGTCGAGGTCGCGGGTGCGCCAACCGAGCACGTGGGTGTCGAGGGTGACGACGAGGGCGTCGCTGCCGATCGCGCCCGCGCGCTCGACGAACGAGTCGACGACGTCGTCGTCCTTGCTCCAGTAGAGCTGGAACCACCGGGGCGAGTCACCGAGCTCCGCGGCAGTCGCCTCCATCGGGACCGAGCCCTGCGACGAGATCACCATCGGGAGGCCCAACGCCCGCGCGGCCCGGGCGGCGCCGAGGTCGGCGTCGCGGTGGGCCATCTCGAGCACGCCGATCGGGGCGAGGAGCAGGGGAGCGGGCAGCCGGCGGCCGAACAGCTCGACCGAGGTGTCGCGCGTCTCGACGTCGACGAGCATCCGCGGGACCAGTCGGTGCCGGGCGAACGCGTCGAGGTTGGCCCGCGCGGTCTGCTGCTGGCCGGCGCCCCCCGCGAGGTAGGCCCACGCCGCCGGGCTCAGCCTGCGCCGGGCCGCCGCGGCCAGCCTCGCCGGTTCGACGGGGACGACGGGGCGGCGGCCGAACACCCCGGCCCGGTAGATCCGCGACTGCACGTCGCGCCCCGAGAATGCGCTCACGACGCGAGTCTGGCACGCGTGCCCGGTACTGCCAGGGCCTCCCTCGTGCGCGACGTCGGACGTAGCGTCGAGCCATGGACACACGCACACTCGGACAGGGCCTCGAGGTCTCGGCGATCGGCCTCGGCTGCATGGGCATGAGCCAGAGCTACGGACCGAACCCCGGCGACCGCGACGACATGATCGGCGTGCTGCGCGGGGCCGTGGACCGCGGCGTCACGTTCTTCGACACCGCGGAGGTCTACGGGCCGTTCGTCAACGAGGAGCTCGTGGGCGACGCGCTCAGGCCGCTCCGCGACCGCGTCGTCATCGCGACGAAGTTCGGGTTCGACCTCCACGCCGACGGGTCGCACCACGGTGTGAACAGCCGGCCGGAGCACATCAGGTCGGCGGCGGACGCGTCGCTCCGGCGGCTCGGCATCGACGTCATCGACCTCTACTACCAGCACCGCGTGGACCCGGACGTGCCCATCGAGGACGTCGCCGGCGCGGTCAAGGAGCTGGTCGACGCGGGGAAGGTCCGCCACTTCGGCCTGTCGGAGGCGGGCGCCGCGACCATCCGCCGCGCCCACGCCGTGCACCCGGTGACCGCGCTGCAGAGCGAGTACTCGCTGTGGACGCGTGACCCGGAGGCGGAGGTGCTGCCGACGCTCGAGGAGCTCGGCATCGGGTTCGTGCCGTTCAGCCCGCTGGGCAAGGGCTTCCTCACGGGCACGGTGGACACGACGACGACTTTCACGGAGAAGGACGTCCGCACCACGATCCCGCGCTTCACCGAGGAGAACCGCCAGGCGAACCAGGCCCTGGTCGACCTGGTCACCGCGGTCGCCGAGCGCAGGGCCGCCACGCCCGCGCAGGTCGCGCTCGCGTGGCTGCTCGCGCAGAAGCCGTGGATCGTGCCGATCCCCGGTACCCGGCGGCTGACCCGGCTCGACGAGAACCTGGGCGCCGCGGACCTGTCGCTGACCGACGACGACCTCGCCGAGCTGACGGCCGCTGCCGACCGGATCGGCGTGCACGGGAACCGCTACAACGAGGCGGGCATGCGGATGGTCGGCCTCTGACGCGGGTTCAGTCGGGACGATCGAGGTCCAGCTCCAGCCAGCGGGCGAGGTCCTCGATCTCCCGGTCGACCGCCGCGGCGTCGGCCCTGCTCCACGACCCGTCCCGGTGGATCGCGTGCACCCGGAGGACGCCCGCACTGACGTCGGCGGCGGCGTCGACCTTGCCGACGAGCCGGTCGCCGATCAGCACGGGCAAGGCGTAGTAGCCCCAGCGCCGCTTGGCCACCGGCTTGAACATCTCGAGCGCGTAGTCGAACTCGAAGATCTCGGCCATCCGCTTGCGGTCGCTCAGCAGCCGGTCGAAGGGTGACAGCAGGGCGGCCCGGCCCTCGAACGGGCCGCCGAGCAGCGTGGGGTCCACCCGCCACCGGCCCCGCACCCCCTCGACGACCGCCGGCTCGCCCGCCTCACCGACGTCCACCGGCTCGACCGGCTGCTCGGTGCCCGTCGGCCGCGCGATGCCGAGGGCGCGCAGCCGTCGCTCGTCGCGGATCCGGCGCGCCTGCTCCACGGGGACCGGAGGGTCGTCGGGGTAGATCCGCTCGGCCAGGTCCCACAGCCGGTCGCGGCCGCGCCGTCCGGCCACGGCGACGTCCCCGCTGTGCACCATCACCTCGAGCATCATCACGACGTTGCGGTTGTTGTTCCAGCCGCTCGACCGCCACGGCCGCACGCAGGTGTCGGGCAGCTCGCGCGCCGTCAGCGGCCCGTCGGAGCGCAAGAGCTCGAGGATGTCCCGCCGGCAGCCCTCGTTGTCGCGCAGCCAGCGGCTGTTGGCCACCTGCCAGCCCTTGACGTCGGGACCGGTGCCGGGCCACGCCTCCATCTCGGCGCGGAACAGCGCGAGGTCCTCGGGCACCCGTACGGTCCCGCGGAAGTCGAGCAGGGACAGGTCGTCGAGGGAGTCGGCGAGCTCGCGCGGGTCGTACGCCGAACCGAGGCGGCTCCACAGCACGAGGTCGGCGCTCGGCGCGATCGCACTGGTGGGCTCGAGCTGGAGCATGGTCAGCGCGCGGACGGTGTCGTGGACATCGGTCGGGCGGTCGGCCGTGAGCAGCTGGGCGCGGACCGCGACCCGGCGCGCGTCCGCGCGGGTCAGCTCGTGCACCTCCATGCCGCGGACCCTACGACCACCGTCCGACACGCGCTCTCGCTAGGGTCGCCGCATGATCCGGACGCTGGCCGTCGAGCGTTACCGGAGCCTGGGCTCGCTCGTGCTCGGGCTCGACCGGCTCACCGTGGTGACCGGTGCGAACGGGAGCGGCAAGACGAGCGTCTACCGCGTGCTGCGCCTGCTCGCCGACATCGTGCGCGACGGCGCGATCAGCTCCCTGGCCCGGGAGGGCGGCATGCGCTCGGCCATCCACGCGGGCCCGCGCCCGAAGGGCCCCGTCGCGGTCCGGCTCGGGGTGGCCACCGAGGACCTGTCGTACGCGATCGACCTGGGCCTGCCGCAGCTCGGGCCGTTCCGGCTCGACCCGGAGATCAAGTCCGAGGTCGTCTGGGCCGGCCCGGTGCTGCGTCCGTCCACGGTCCTCACCGAACGCATCGGCATGCGCGTGCGGAGCCGCGACGACGACGGGAGCTGGCAGGACGCACCGCTCGCGGTGAGCGAGCACGAGTCCGTCATGGCCGTGCTGGCCGACCCCGCCGCGACCCCCGACCTGTTCGCGCTGCGGGAGCAGGCGCGGCGCTGGCGCTTCTACGACCACCTGCGCACCGACGCCGATGCGCCCGCCCGCCGGCCCGGCGTCGCGACGTTCACGCCCGTGCTGTCCCCGGCGGGCGACGACCTGGCCGCCGCGCTGCTGACCATCGGGCTCGTCGGCGACGACGACGCCCTGCAGGCCTCCGTCGACGCCGCGTTCCCCGGCGCGCGCGTGGTCGTCGAGGAGGACGAGGCCGGGACCTGCCGCGTCGCCATGAGCCAGCCCGGCCTGCTCCGTCCGCTCTCGGCGGCCGAGCTCTCGGACGGGACCCTGACCTATCTGCTGCTGCTGGCCGCCTGCCTGGCCACGCGCGCGCCGGACCTCCTGGTGCTCAACGAGCCCGAGTCGAGCCTGCACCCCAGCCTCATGCCGGCCGTCGGCGCGCTGATCGCGTCGGCGTCCGAGCGCTCGCAGGTGCTCGTCGTGACCCACTCCGGTGACCTGGTCCGAGCCCTGCGTGCGGCCGGCGCCAGCACCGTCGAGCTGACGAAGACCGGCGCCTCGACCACGGTCGAGGGCCGCGGCGCGCTCGAGGGTCCGTCGTGGACCTGGCCGAAGCGCTGACTCCGTCGCGAGCCATTAGTCGCCCGCGATGACCTTCGCCTTGGCCACGCGGTACTCCTCGTCGTCCAGCTGACCGCTCGCGTGCAGCGCGCCGAGGCGCTCGAGCCGCGTCGTCACGTCGTCCACGGGTGGGGCGGGGTGCGCGGACGCGTGCTCCTGCCGGCTGCGCTGGAAGGCGTCGGCCCCGTCCTTCGCGGCGGTCGCCGCACCCTTGCCGGCCTCGACGGCGCCCTTGGTGAGCGCGACGCCCGTCTCGCCCACGACCACGACCGCCGTGGCGCTCTTGGAGGTCAGCGAGTCCTTGGTGGTGTCCTTGACGGGCAGCTTGCCGATGCCGGCGGCCATGAGCCGCTGCACGTCCTGGGCGATCCCGAGGCGCTGCAGTCGTTCCTCGAGGGAAGCCCTCTCGTCGCTGTTCATGTGCCGATCCTCTCCTACGCCGGTGCCAGCGTGGTGACCGTTCCGGCGGATCCGCGGTACATGAGCGCGCCGTCGGCGACGAAGAGCACACCGCCCGTGCTCGCGGTGTCCGGGGTGGCGCTGCTGCGCAGGAAGACCCCGCCGTCGGTGCCCAGCTGGTTCGGCGCCCGGCGGTAGAGCATCGTGTCGCGCGTCGCCGCGCCCGTGCCCCACTGGAGCGTGCCGTCGACGAGGGTGACGAACCGGCGCTGGGCGTCGCCCGTCACCTCGCCCTGGACCACCCGGGCGGTCGGGTCGGTGCCGGCGACGAGGATGCCCTGCCCGCCCGCGGCCAGCGGCGTCACGGTGATCCCGACCCCGCCGTCCTGCGTCACCTTGAGGCCGGCGGAGGTGCCGCCCGCGCCGCCGACGGACACCAGGCCCGTCTGCCGGTCGAGGGCGAGCGGGGAGTCCTGGTACGCGTTGCCCGCCTTGTAGCGGCGGAACTCCAGGTTCGCGTCGGTCTTCGTGGCCCGGACGGTCCACCGGGGTTGCCTCGCGCCGACCTCCGTCCCGAAGACGAGGTCCTTCGGGTGGTTGTCGGTGCCGACGATGCGCAGCTGCTCGTCGGCCGCACCCACCTGGAGCTCGAAGTCGGCCATGTTGGTGCGGACGGCCGAGCGGTCGGTGCCGATCTTGCCCGTCACCGGGTCCACCAGCTTGATCTCGAACCGGGTGCGCAGCGCGCCCTTGGCGTCCGGCACCTCGAAGTTGATGTGGCCGTGCCAGAGGTTCTTCTCCAGCGAGCTCGGGTCGTCGTTGTTGAGGAAGTGCGCCCCGATCCACGCGATGGTCACCGGCTTGGTCGGGTGCGTCGCCAACCACGTGTAGTCGCCGCCCGGGTAGTGCGGGGTCGGCCAGCTCCCCTGGTACGTGAGCATGCCCTTGGCCCGGGCGTCCTTGAGCTGCACCCGGACGGACTCGCCGTAGGACCCGAAGTGCGGCTGGTACGTCTCCAGCACGATCCGGCCGGTCGAGTCGTAGATGCCGGGCCCGCCACTGACGCCCCCGGCGGGCGACGACTTCACCAGCAGCGTCGACGGGTTGGCCGTCGTGCCCACCTGTAGGTCGTCGTCGAACACCGTCGTGGCGGCCGGCAGGACGACGCCGCCGCGCAGGCTCGGTGCGGAGGCCGCGGCCGGTGGGGCGGCCGCGGTCACGACGCCCGCCGTGGCGAGGGCCGCGG
>NZ_JBFUIK010000010.1:0-132004 GCF_056401915.1 Cellulomonas sp. P4_D11
GCGCTGCACGGCGCGGTGCGGTCGGTCGCGCGCGGGCGGCGACGCCAGGGCTCGGACGTGGTCGTCGGCGCGGTCGAGCGCGCCGCGGTGCTCAACGCGGCGGACTTCGCGGCGAACCGCGTCACCGTCCCGGTGGACCGGCACGGCCGCGTAAACGCCGACGCGTTCACGGCCGCGGTCGCGGCGCCGGGCGTCGCCCTGGCCGCCCTTCAGCACGCCAACGGCGAGGTCGGGACCCGCCAGCCCGTCGACGCCGTGCACGCGGCCGCCCGCGCCGCCGGGGTCCCGTTGCTGGTCGACGCGGGCGCGAGCCTGGGCCACGTCGACGTCGGCGACTCCTGGGACCTGCTGGCGGCGGACGCGGGCGACTGGGGCGGCCCCGGCGGGCTCGGCGTCCTCGTCACCCGGAGCGGGGTCCGGCGCTCGCCCGACTGGCCGGAGGACGAGGACCGCTGGTTCCCCGGCGGCGTGAGCGTGCCCACCGCCCTGGCGGCCGCGGTCGCATTGCAGGTCGCCACGTCCACCCGCGGCGCGGACGACACGGGACGGCGACAGCTGGTCGACCGGATCCGGTCGCGGGTGGCCGCCGAGGTCCCCGACGTCGACGTCGTCGGCGACCCGGTCGACCGTCTCCCCCACGTCCTGACCTTCTCCTGCCTCTACGTCGAGGGCGAGGCGTTGCTCGCCGCGCTCGACGCCCGCGGGTTCGCCGTGGGCTCGGGGTCGGCGTGCACGTCGAGCGCGCTCGAGCCCAGCCACGTGCTGGCGGCCATGGGCGCGCTCACCCACGGCAACCTCCGACTGGCGCTCCCGCGCGGCACCGACCCCGCGGACGTCGAGCGGTTCCTCGACGAGCTGCCGGGCATCGTGGCGGCCGTCCGGCAGGAGTGGGGGGTCGGCGGGCTGTGATCACGGTCGACGCCCGCGGGCTGCGCTGCCCGGCGCCGGTCATCCGCCTGGCCCGCGCCGCGGCCGACGCGCCGCCCGGGACCGAGCTGACGGTGCTGGCCACCGATCCCGCGGCCGTGCACGACGTGCCCGCCTGGGCGCGGATGCGGGGGCACGCGATGGTCGGCGCTACCGAGGAGGACGGCGTGCACGCGCTGACCGTCCGCCTGCACGCATGACGCAGGCCCGGCCCCCGCGAAGGGGAACCGGGCCTGTGGACGTCAGATCAGCTGAACGAGCCGCCGCACGCGCAGGCGCTGCCGGCGTTCGGGTTGTCGATGGTGAAGCCCTGCTTCTCGATCGAGTCGGCGAAGTCGATCGTCGCGCCCTCGAGGTACGGGACGCTCATCCGGTCGACGACGACCTCGACACCGTCGTAGTCCTTGAGGGCGTCGCCGTCGAGGACCCGCTCGTCGAAGTAGAGCTGGTAGATCAGGCCGGAGCAGCCACCGGGCTGGACGGCGACGCGCAGACGCAGGTCGTCGCGGCCCTCCTGCTCGAGGAGGCTGCGGACCTTCGAGGCGGCGAAGTCCGTGAGGAGGACGCCGTGCGTCTCGGTCGCGGTCTCGGTCGCGGTGGTCTCGCTCATGGGTTCTCCTGGGTGCTCGCTGGACAGCACTTCTGTTGCGTCAACCTCTGGCAACAGCACCCGCCGCGAGGTTGTTCCCGTCCAGGGTACGACGCCCACGGCGACTTCCCGTCAACGTGACCAGGTTCTCGCCACGCGGGCGGCCCGGGCCGCCAGGGTCTGCGCCGGGGCGGCCAGCGCGGCGGCCACCTGCTCGGGGGTCTCGCCCACCGCGTAGGCGGCCGTGATGCCCGCCGCGGACAGCTCGCGGCGCCCGACCAGGACCTCTCCCGCGACGACGACGGTCGGCACGGCGTGCGCCAGCGCCCGGGTCGCGACCTCGGCGACCACCTTCCCGTGGAGCGACTGCCAGTCGAAGCGCCCCTCCCCGGTGACGACGACGTCGTGGTCTCCGACGAGCGCGTCGAGGCCGACGGCGTCGGCGACGAACGCCGACCCGGGCACCAGACGCCCGCCGAGCAGCGCCAGGCCGAACCCGAGCCCGCCGGCGGCACCGGCCCCGGGTGCGGCGGTGAGCCGCGAGGTGGCCGAGGCAGGACGGGTGCCGGCGAGCAGGTCGGGGCGCAGGGCGTCGCCGAGGGCTGCGGTGGCGGCGTGCGCGAAGTGGCCGAGCGCCCGCTCGAGCTCCTGCGCCTGCTCGGGCGTCGCGCCCTTCTGTGGCGCGAACCCGGCGCTCGCGCCGTGCAGCCCGAGCAGCGGCACGTCGACGTCCGTGGCGACGACGAGCTCGACCTCTCGCAGCCGGTCCCGCAGCTCCCGGAGGCCCGCGAGGTCGTCGGGGACCACCGCGCCGAGCGAGCCACCGCCGGTGTCGAGCAGGTCGGACGGCCCGGCGAGCCCGAGCGCGCGGGCGAGCCCGACCAGCGCACCGGCGCCGCCGTCGTTCGTCGCGGAGCCGCCCAGTCCCACGACCACCCGCCGGGCACCCGCCGTCAGCGCGGTCGCGACCAGCTCACCGACGCCCCGGCTCGACGTCCGGGTCGGGTCGCGGAGCTCGGGCGCGACGAGGGGCAGACCGACCGCCTGCGCGGACTCGACGTAGGCGGTCGTCCCGACGAGCAGGACCACGGCCGGGACCTGGACGCCGACCGGCGAGGTCACCGCGACGGGGACCAGCTCGCCGCCCAGCGCCGCGTGCAGGGTCGCGACGAACCCGGGTCCCCCGTCGGCGAGCGGGCACACCGTGACCTCGTCGTGCGGCGCGACGGTCCGCCAGGCACCGGCGATCGCGTCCGCCGCCTCGGCGGCCGTGAGGCTCGAGCCGAAGCTGTCGGGGGCGATGAGGACGCGCACGCCGTGCATCGTGGCACGCCGGTCTCCCGCGAGCGTGCAGCGCCTCGTGTGCGAGGATCGCCGCGTGAGCGTGAGCACCTTCTCCGAGCCGGCTCCGTCGGCCCTCCTGCTGCTGGGGCGCGGTGTCGACCTGGCCTCCGAGCGCGGCGTCGAGTGCGTGGGCGACCTCCCCGCGCCGAGCGACCCGGACCTCGTCGAGCGCGCCCGCGCGGCGCGCGCCGCGCTGGGTACCCGCGCCTTCGTCCTCGGCCACCACTACCAGCGCGACGAGGTCATCGAGTTCGCCGACGTCACGGGCGACTCGTTCAAGCTCGCGCGCGAGGCGGCCGCGCGGCCCGAGGCCGAGTTCATCATCTTCTGCGGCGTGCACTTCATGGCCGAGTCGGCCGACATCCTCACGTCCGACCACCAGCAGGTGATCCTGCCGGACCTCGCGGCGGGCTGCTCCATGGCGGACATGGCCGCGATCGACCAGGTCGAGGACGCGTGGGACGTGCTGGTGGACGCCGGCGTCGCGGAAGCGACGGTCCCGGTCACCTACATGAACTCCGCCGCGTCGATCAAGGCGTTCACGGGCCGCCACGGCGGCACCATCTGCACCTCGTCCAACGCGCACGTCGCCCTGCGCTGGGCCTTCGACAAGGTCGGCGGCGTCGGCGGCACGGGCAAGGTGCTGTTCATGCCCGACCAGCACCTCGGGCGCAACACCGCCGTGCAGCAGCTCGGCCTCTCGCTCGACGACTGCGTCGTCTTCGACCCGCGCAAGCCCGGCGGCGGCCTGACCACGCAGCAGCTGCGGGACGCCCGGATGATCCTGTGGCGCGGGCACTGCTCGGTGCACGGGCGGTTCTCGGTCCGGAACGTGACGGACATGCGCGCGGCGGTCCCGGACGTCACGGTGATCGTGCACCCGGAGTGCCAGCACGAGGTCGTGCTGGCGGCGGACCTGGTGGGCTCGACCGAGTACATCGTCAAGGCTCTCGACTCCGCGGCGCCCGGCAGCTCCTGGGCTGTGGGCACCGAGCTCAACCTCGTGCGCCGGCTCGCGGCGGCCCACCCCGACAAGAACATCCACTACCTCGACTCCACGGTCTGCTTCTGCTCGACCATGAACCGCATCGACCTGCCGCACCTGGTCTGGGCGATGGAGTCGCTGGTGGCCGGGCGGCCCGTCAACCGGATCGTCGTGGACGCCGACGACGCCCACTGGGCGCGCGTGGCGCTCGACCAGATGCTCGCCCTGCCGGGCTACTGAGCATGTCCACGGGACACCATCTGCGCGTCGGCATCTTCGTCTTCGACGACGCCGAGGAGCTCGACGTCGTCGGGCCCTACGAGGTGCTCTCCTCCTGGGCGAGCACGTCGGAGCTGCGGCCCGAGGTCGTGACGTTCTCCGTGGACGGCTTCGGGGTGCGCTGCGCCAAGGGTCTTCGACTGGTCCCGGACCTCAGCGCGGACGAGCTCGGCCCGGTGCACGTCCTCGTCTACCCCGGCGGCTCCGGCACGCGTCCGCTGCTGCGGGACCCGGAGCACCTCGAGTGGGTCCGCGGCATGCGCGCGTCGACCCCGCTGATGACCAGCGTCTGCACGGGCGCGCTCGTGTACGCCGCGGCGGGTCTGCTGTCGGGGCGACCGGCCACGACCTACTGGAACGCGTTCGACGAGCTGGCGACGCTCGACCCGAGCGTGCTCGCGGACACCGAGGCGCGGTTCGTCGACGACGGCGACGTGGTCACGTCCGCGGGCGTGTCGGCGGGCATCGACATGGCCCTGCACCTCGTGGCGCGACTGGAGTCGGTCGAGGCCGCCAAGGCCGTGCGGCGCGGCATCCAGTACGACCCCGAGCCCCCGGTATGACGGGACCGCTCGACGCTCCCGTGGTCGAGCACGCCCTGCTGCCGGTCCGCGCCGGCCAGGAGGACGCGTTCGAGCGGGCGATGGCGGAGGCCACCCCGCTCGTCGCGAGCGTCCCCGGCTTCCGTGGCATCCGCGTCTCCCGGGGCGTCGAGAGCGCATCGACCTACCTGCTGCTCATCGGCTGGGACTCCGTCGAGGCGCACGAGGTCGGGTTCCGCGGCTCGCCGCAGTACACGCAGTGGCGGGAGCTCCTGCACCACTTCTACGACCCGTTCCCGGTGGTCGAGCACTTCGTCGCCGTTCCCGCGGAACCTACTCGCGAGTAACATCGCGCGGGTGACCCGGATGATCCAGCTCGCACTGGCCACCACCCGCCCCCGACGTGCCGTCCCCGGTCGCGGCCTGCTCGACCCGTCCGTCACGCGGATGCGCGTCCACGTGGGCGACCTGGACTTCTACCGCCACGTGAACAACGGCGTGTACCTGCAGATGATGGACGTCGCGCGCAGCAACTTCCTGGCGGACCTCGGGGCGTTCGGCCCGCTCCACACCCACGGCTGGTACCCCGTCGTCGCCTCGTCGACCATGTCCTACCGCCGGTCGCTCACGCTCGGCCAGCGCTTCGAGATCTCCACGCGCCTGCTCGGCTGGGACCAGCGCTGCGCCTACCTCGAGCAGGTCTTCCGCCGCGGGGACCAGCACGTCGCCCGCGGCGTCGTCGCCGGCCGGTTCCTCGGCCGGGACGGCTCCCGCATCCCGGCGCCGGACGTCATCGACCTGTTCGGCACCCACGACTGGCCGTCCCCAGAGCTGCCGGCGGACGTCCAGGCCTGGGCCGAGGCCGTCGGCGTCGCGCACCGCGAGACCGCCTGACGCCCTCGGCGCCGTCTGGTTGGCTGGGTCGATGGCCCGCACCGTCCCCCTGCTGCCCTGCGGCTCCCTCGACGAGACCGTCGACTTCTACGGCGCGCTCGGCTTCTCGGTGGTCTCCCGCCAGCAGCGGCCCTACGCGTACGTCGCCCTGCGTCGCGACGACGTCGACCTGCAGTTCTACGGCATGCCCGACTGGGACCCCGCGCGACCCTCGCCCGGCTCGCCGCCCTGCCGCTGGACGACGACGAGCGGGCGGCCGGCGCGACAGTCCTCGCCCAGGCCCGCGAGCTCGCCGCGGACCTCTAGCTGCCGGCCAGCCGCTCGAGCAGCAGCGCCTCGGCCAGCACGACCTTCTCCAGCTCGCCCAGGTGCACCGACTCGTTCGCGCCGTGCGCGCGGCCGTCGGGGTCCTCAACGCCCGTGACCAGGATCGACGCGTCGGGGTAGACCTCGAGCAGGTCGGCGATGAACGGGATCGATCCGCCGACGCCGATGTCCACGGGGTCCGTCCCCCACGACTGCGCGAACGCCCACCGCGCGGCCTGCATCGCCGGGGAGTCCAGCGGCGCCTGGAACGGCTTGCCCTGCTCGCCGTCGGTCACGGTCACACGGGCGCCGAACGGGGCGTGCCCGACCAGGTGCGTGCGCAGGGCGGCCATCGCCGCCGCGGGGTCCTGGCCGGGGGCGAGCCGGACGGAGAGCTTGGCCGAGGCGCGCGGGGTGATGGTGTTCGACGCGCTGGCCACGCGGGGCGCGTCGAAGCCGATGACACCGATCGCCGGGCGGGTCCAGAGCCGGGCGGTGATCGGCCCCGTGCCCGCGAGCCGGACGCCGTCGAGCACGCTCGCGTCCGCGCGGAACGTCGCCTCGTCGTAGTCCACGGACGGGTCGGGCGCGTGCACGAGGCCGGCGACCGCGACGTCGCCCTCGTCGTCGTGCAGTGTCGTGATCAGGCGGGCGAGGAGGGTCGGGGCGTCCAGGATCGCGCCGCCGAACATGCCCGAGTGCACGGCGTGGTCCAGGACGGCGACCTCGACCACGCAGTCGACCAGGCCGCGCAGCGACGTGGTGAGGCCCGGTACGCCGATGGCCCAGTTCGACGAGTCCGCGACGACGATGACGTCCGCCTCGAGCAGGTCGCGATACGTGTGCAGGAACGCGGTGAACGTCGGCGAACCGATCTCCTCCTCGCCCTCGACGAACACCGTGACACCGACGCCCAGGTCGTCGCCGAGCACGCGCAGGGCACCGACGTGCGCGATCACGCCCGCCTTGTCGTCCGCCGCGCCGCGGCCGTAGAGCCGCCCCCCGCGCTCCGTGGGCTCGAACGGCGGGCTGTCCCAGTCGGCGTCGTCGCCCGGCGGCTGGACGTCGTGGTGGGCGTACAGCAGCACGGTCGGCGCACCCTCCGGCGCGGGGCGACGGCCGACGACGCCCGGGGCGCCGCCCGGGACCGAGAGCACCTGCACGTCGTCGAGACCGGCGTCGCGCAGGAGCGCCACGACGGCGTCGGCGCTGGCCGCGACGTGCGCCTGGTCGAACTCGGCGTTCGACACGCTCGGGATGCGCACGAGGGCCTCGAGGTCGGCGCGCAGGGCGCCGAACGCGGCCGCCGTGCGAGAGCGGAGGGCGTCCGTGCGGTCGCCGGGAAGGATGCTGGGGTGCGAGGAGGCGTCGGTCACGGACCAGCACGCTACTCGACTACCCTGGCGGGGTGTTCGGACGCAGCAACGACCCCCAGCCCGTGACTCCCGCACTGACGGAGAGCGCACCCCCGCCCACGGACGCGGGCAAGGGCCGTCCGACGCCCAAGCGCAAGGTCTCCGAGGCCGCGAACAAGCGCCCGCTGGTCGCGCCGACCACCAAGAAGGCCACCCGCGAGCAGGCCAAGGCGCAGCGCGACGTCGAGTACCGGGCGATGCAGACCGGCGACGAGCGCAACATGCCGGCCAAGGACCGCGGTCCCGTCCGGCGCTACATCCGGGACGCGGTCGACGCCCGCTGGAACCTCGGCGAGTTCTTCCTGCCGATGGCGGCGGTGTTCCTCGTCGCGCAGTTCGCGCTGGCCAAGACCGCGATCGCCGTCTTCGCCATCCTGGCGCTCTACATCTACATCATCGCCGCCGGCATCGACGGCTGGCTCATGTGGCGCGGCCTGAAGAAGCGCCTCGTGGCCAAGTTCGGCGCGGAGCAGATCCCGCGCGGGGTCGCGATGTACGCGGTGCTGCGGGCGTTCCAGATCCGCCCGGCGCGCCTGCCCAAGCCGCAGGTCAAGCACGGTCAGCGGCCCTCCTGAGCCCGCCGTAGGGTGGCGGGCATGGTTTCCTACCGCTACCTGGGCCGCTCCGGCCTGAAGATCACTGAGATCACCTACGGCAACTGGCTCACGCACGGCTCGCAGGTCGAGAACGACACCGCGAAGGCCTGTGTGCGCGCCGCGCTCGACGCGGGCATCACCAGCTTCGACACCGCCGACGTCTACGCCAACACCAAGGCCGAGACCGTCCTGGGCGAGGCGCTGAAGGGCGAGCGGCGCCAGTCGCTCGAGATCTTCACCAAGGTCTACTGGCCCACCGGCCCCGGCGGCGCCAACGACATGGGGCTGTCGCGCAAGCACATCATGGAGTCGATCGACGGCTCCCTGGAGCGCCTGCAGACGGACTACGTCGACCTCTACCAGGCGCACCGGTACGACGAGTCGACGCCGCTCGAGGAGACGATGCAGGCGTTCGCCGACGTCGTCCGCGCGGGCAAGGCGCTCTACATCGGGGTCTCCGAGTGGACCGCGGACCAGATCCGCGCCGGCCACGCGCTGGCGACGGACCTGGGCTTCCAGCTCATCTCCAACCAGCCGCAGTACTCGGCGCTCTGGCGGGTCATCGAGGGCGAGGTCGTCCCGACGTCCGAGGAGCTCGGGGTGTCGCAGATCGTCTGGTCCCCCGTGGCGCAGGGCGTGCTCACCGGCAAGTACAAGCCGGGCCAGGCGCCGCCCGCCGGGTCCCGCGCGACCGACGAGAAGGGTGGCGCCCGGTTCATCGGCCGCTTCCTCGAGCAGCCCGACGTGCTGCGGCGGGTGCAGGACCTCACGCCCGTCGCCGACGAGCTCGGCCTCTCGCTGGCGCAGCTCGCCGTGGCGTGGGTGCTGCAGAACCAGAACGTCGCCGCAGCGATCATCGGGGCCTCGCGGCCCGAGCAGGTCACGGAGAACGTCGAGGCGTCGGGCGTGACCATCCCGGCGGAGCTGCTCGCCCGGATCGACACGATCCTCGGCGACTCCGTCGTGTCCGACCCGGCCGAGACGGCCAAGAACGCGCCGCCGGCGCGCTGAACGGACGGTCCGGCCCTGGGGCTCCCCCGGGGCCGGACCCCCGTCACACGGTGACGGGCTCCCGCGCCTCGGTGGGAACCGTCATCCGCGGCAGGAACACGTGCACCAGCGGGCCGATCGCCAGCGCGTAGGCCAGCGTCGCGAACCCGACGGTGCCGCCCAGCAGCCAGCCGACGGAGACGACCGCGACCTCGATGGTCGTGCGGACCAGGCGCACCGAGCGCCCGGTCCGGCGCACCAGGCCGGTCATGAGGCCGTCGCGCGGCCCCGGACCGAGCCGGGCGCCGACGTAGAGCCCCGTCGCCAGGCCGTTGAGCACGATGCCGCTCGCGGCCAGCGCGATGCGGACGCCCATCGCGTCCGGCAGCGCGTCCAGCGCGGTGAGGAACGGATCGACCAGCACGCTGATCACGACGACGTTCGCCACGGTGCCGACCCCCGGGCGCTGGCGCAGCGGGATCCAGCAGGCGAGCACGACGAGGCCGACCAGCAGCGTCACCATGCCGAACGAGAGCCCGGTGCGGTGCACGATCCCCTGGGTCAGGACGTCCCACGGCATGCTGCCGAGGCCGGCGTCGACGAGCATCGCGATCGAGGCGGCGTAGAGAACGAGGCCGACGAGCAGCTGCCCGCCCCGGCGCACCGGTCGGGCGTCGGACCTCTTCCACGACGGCATCGCGCGAGCATACGCACGCGCCCTCACGTGAGCTGCTCGAACCACGCGTGGTGCGAGGCCGGCGGCGGTCGGTGGCCCAGCCCGTCGCGGCGCACCAGGCGCGCCAGGTGGACGATGAGGCTCACGAGAACCACGATCGCGATCAGGACGAATATCCACGTGCTCATGGTCAGGAATACTGGCTCGTAAGTGGCATCGCTTGGAATAGCCACTTCTGGCATAGTGGCCTCATGACGATCACCGAGCTGCCCGCGGACCGACGGATCAGCGGCCACCGCCTCGGCGCGGTGCTCGGCGCGTGGCAGCGGCCCGGGCCCGCGTACGTCGCCCTGGCCGACGCGCTGCGCGCCGCGATCCTCTCCGGCGCTGTCCCGCTGAGCACCCGGCTGCCGAGCGAACGGGAGCTCGCCGACGCCACGGGCGTCTCCCGGACGACGACCACCGCGACGTACGGGCTGCTGCGCGACGAGGGCTACGTGGTGAGCCGCCGCGGCTCGGGCACCGTCACCACGCTCCCCGCCGGCCCGGGCGCACGCTCGTCGATGGCGGAGTCGGTGGGCGACGAGCCGGGCGTCGTCGACCTGGCCATGGCGGCGCCGTCGGCACCCTCGTCCCTGCACGGTGCGTACCTCGCCGCGCTCGACGCGCTGCCGCGGCACCTGGCCGGCACCGGCTACGCGCCCCTCGGCCTGCCCGTGCTGCGGGAGGCGATCGCCCGCTGGTACACGCGACGCGGCACACCCACGACGCCGGACCAGGTGCTGGTGACCACGGGCGCGCAGCAGGCCATCCACCTGCTCGTGAACGCGCACGCCGGCCCGGGCGACCGCGTCGTGGTCGAGCACCCGACCTACCCGCACGCGATCGACGTGGTCCGCTCCGCCGGCGCCCGCCCCGTCCCCGTGCCGTCCGGGGGGACCGGGCTCGACATCGACCTGCTGGAGTCGACGCTGCGGCAGGTCTCACCGCGGCTCGTGTACCTCATCCCGAGCCACCGCAACCCCACGGGCACCAGCCTGACCGACGAGGACAGCGCCCGGGTGCGCGGGCTGGCCCGCCGGTACCGCACGACGATCGTCGGCGACGAGGTGCTCACCGAGCTGACCATGGACGGGTCGGCGCCCGGCTCGTTCGCCGGCGACGGCACCGCGGCGGCGTACGTGGTGTCGATCGGCTCGGCGTCGAAGAGCTACTGGGGCGGCCTGCGCATCGGCTGGGTCCGCGCGCACCCGGATCTCGTCAACCGGCTCGCCGCCACGCGGGCGCACGTCGACATCGGCACCGCGCTGCTCGAACAGCTCGTGGTCGCGGAGCTGCTGGCCCACTCCGACGAGCTCCTGGCCGGGCGGCGCGCGGCGCTGCGGGACCGGCGCGACCTGCTCGTCGGTCTGCTGCTGGACCAGCTGCCGTCGTGGAGCTTCGAGGTCCCCGCGGGCGGGCTGTCGCTCTGGGCCGACCTCGGCGCCCCGGTGTCGAGCGCACTGGCCGCGATCTCCACGCGGCACGGCGTCCGGGTGGTGCCCGGCACCGCATTCGGCGTCGACGGCAGCTTCGAGCGGAACCTGCGCCTGCCGTTCAGCACCACCGCCGACAACCTGCGCCGGGCCGTCGCAGGTCTGGCCGATGCCTGGGCCGGCCTGGGCGTCACCGAGCCCGCCGCCGGACCCGCCCGGGTCCACGCGATGGTCTAGGTCGTCAGATCAACGGCAGCGTGAGCGTCGGGGTCGCCTGCGACCCCTCGTGCAGCAGCCCCACGGACTGGACGCCCTGGGCGGCCAGCGTGCGCCAGTTCTCCCCGAGCCACTGCTCGGCGTCGTACTGCGTGGTGAACACCGGGCTCACGGGTCGGTCGAGCGTGGCGCCGTCAGCACCGTCGAACCGCCACTCCCACTGCGGCCTCAGCACCATCACGCGACCGCCGTCCGGCGGGCGGGTCCACGCAGCGCCTGGTCGGCGGCGAGCGCGCGGGTGATCCGGGACGCGTAGGCCGGTCCCTCGTAGATGAGGCCCGTGTAGCCCTGCACGAGCGTCGCGCCGACCGCGACGTACTCGCGCGCGTCGGCCGGGGTCGTGATCCCGCCGACCCCGATGATGACGGCGTCCGGCCCGAGGTGGCTGCGCAGGCGTGCGACCACGTCGAGCCCGCGGGCCAGCACCGGCGGACCGGAGAGCCCGCCCGGTCCGAGGTCGTGGCCGATGGTCGTGTTCACGGCGACGATCCCGTCCAGGCCGAGCTCGGCGGCCAGCTCGGCGACCGCGTCGACGTCGTCGTCGGACAGGTCCGGCGCGATCTTGACCAGCAGCGGGACCGCGGCCAGCCCCGCCGCCGCGGTCGCCTCGTCGGCGGCCACGCGCGTCGCCTCGAGGATCGGGCGCAGCGCAGTCACGGACTGCAGGTCGCGCAGGCCCGGGGTGTTGGGCGACGACACATTGACCACGAGGTAGTCGGCGTAGGGCGCGAGCCGCGCGGCGCTGGTGGCGTAGTCGACCGGTGCGTGCTCGGCGGGGGTCACCTTGGTCTTGCCGATGTTCACCCCGACCACGAGCCGGCGGCCCGCGGGCGTCGCCCGCAGCCGGCGCAGCCGGGCCGCCACGGCCTCGGAACCCTCGTTGTTGAAGCCCATCCGGTTGCGCAGCGCCCGCTGGTCGAGCACCCGCCACAGCCGCGGCGGCTCGTTGCCGGGCTGGCCGTGGGCCGTGACGGTCCCGACCTCGACGAAGCCGAACCCGATCATGGTCAGGCCGGCGACGCCGACCGCGTTCTTGTCGAAGCCGGCGGCGAGCCCGAACCGGGACGGGAAGCGTCGGCCCCACACGTGCACGGCGCCCGCGTCACCGGCGCCGAAGATCCGGCGGACGACGTCGCGCAGCACGGGGACCTGGGCGACCACGCGGATCAGCCGGAACGCGACCTCGTGCGCGCGCTCGGGATCCATGCGACGGAAGACGAGGTCGAAGAGCAGGCGGTACACGTGTTCACCCTAGGTCGTCGGCAGCGGAGCGGCCCGTGCGCCACAGCCACAGCAGCCCGAGGAACGGCAGCACCAGCGGGACGTACCCGTAGCCCTGGCCGAACGCCGACCACACCGTCTCGTCGGGGAACTCCCCCACGTCCACCAGGGACAGCGTCCCGACGGTGAGCACGCCGACCAGCTCGATCGAGACCGCCCACCACGCGACCGTCCGCCAGTCCTTGGCCAGCGCGACCGTGGCGACGACGTACACGAGCCCCGCGGCGAGCGAGAGCAGGTAGGCGACGGGCGCCTCGTCGAGCTTGGTCGCCACCTGGTAGATGCCACGCGCCGTCGCCGCCAGCGCGAGGATCCCGTACACGGCGACGAGCAGGCGGCCGGGGCCGCTCCCGGTCGGTCGGTGTGCTGCCGGTCGGTCCGTCACACGGTCCCCCAGATCTGGAGCAGTCGGAATTCGAGGAAGGCCACGGTCACCGCGGCCACGAGCAGGACGACCGAGCTCCAGCGCGTCCGCTCGGCGAACGCCCACGCGGCGGCGATCGGCAGGATGAGCAGCTGCGTGATGACGTAGCCCCACAGGAGCACGCCGTCGACGTCAGGGCTCCCGGTCGCGGCCAGGACGCCGGCGACCAGGGCCTGCACGACGAGCACGGCCTCGATCACCGCCCCGCCCCAGAGCTGGCGCAGGATCACCGCGCGGTCCCGCACGACGAACCAGGCCGCCCAGCCACCGAGCGCGAGGCACAGCGCGGCGACCAGCAGGGCGAGGGGGACGATCACGGTGCCCCACCGTACCGGCGGCCGCCGGGCGGACCGTCCACCGTCCGGATCTATCATCGAGCCGTGACCGTCTCGCTGACCTCCCAGGACCCTGCCCGCCTCGCCGTCGACGCCCTGGTCGTCGCGGTCGCCCAGCAGGACGGCGCACCGGCCGTCCTGGGCGCCGAGCGCCTGCCCAAGGACCTGCGGGCCCAGCTGGCCGACGCCGCGGCGCTCGGGATCACCGGCGCGGCCGACGAGGTCCGACGCCTGCCGGGTACCGGCCTCGTGGCGAAGGTGGTCGTCCTGACCGGGGTCGGGCCGGCCGACAAGGTGACGCCCGAGGTGCTGCGGCGCGCGGCGGGCGCGGCGACGCGCGAGCTCGCCGGAACCGCCAGCGTGGGCCTCGCCCTGCCCGCCGACGACGCCGCCTCCGTGGCCGCCGTCGCGGAGGGCGCTCTCTTCGGCGCGTACTCCTACACCCGCTACCGCGCGTCCGAGGCCGCCAAGGAGGCGCCGGTCGGCTCGATCCAGATCGTCACCGCACACCCCCGCGACCGCGCCGCGGCTGCGGCCGTCGCCCGTGCCGAGGTGGTCGCCGCCGCCGTGCACGGCACGCGCGACCTGGTGAACGCCGCCCCCAACGACCTGTACCCGGCCGCGTTCGCGGAGATCGCGAAGGCCGCCGCCAAGGACTCGGGCGCCAAGGGCCTCAAGGTCACCGTGCTCGACGACAAGGCGCTCGCCGCCGGCGGCTACGGCGGCCTGATCGGCGTCGGCCAGGGCTCCGTCCGTGGCCCGCGCCTGGTCAAGGTCGCCTACTCGCCGTCGCACCCGAAGGCCAAGGTCGCCCTTGTCGGCAAGGGCATCACCTTCGACTCGGGCGGCATCTCCATCAAGCCCGCAGCCGGCATGGAGGCCATGAAGTCCGACATGGCCGGCGCCGCCGCGGTGCTGCACACCGTCCTCGCCGCCGCGCGCCTCGAGCTGCCCGTCGCCGTCACCGGCTGGCTCTGCCTGGCGGAGAACATGCCGTCCGGCACCGCCCAGCGTCCGTCCGACGTGCTGACGATCCGCGGCGGCAAGACCGTCGAGGTGCTCAACACCGACGCCGAGGGTCGCCTGGTGATGGCCGACGGGCTCGTCGCCGCCGTCGAGGAGAAGCCGGACGTCGTCATCGACATCGCGACCCTCACCGGCGCGCAGCTCGTCGCGCTCGGCCACCGCGTCTCGGCCGTCATGGGGACCGACGACGTGCGCGCGGAGGTCGTCACCGCCGCCGAGACCAGCGGCGAGCTGTTCTGGCCCATGCCGCTGCCGGCGGACCTGCGCGCGGGCCTCAAGTCCAAGGTCGCCGACCTGGCGAACATCGGGGACCGGTTCGGCGGCATGCTGACCGCCGGGATCTTCCTGCAGGAGTTCGTCGGGCAGACCCCGTGGGCCCACCTGGACATCGCCGGACCCGCCTACAACGAGCGCTCCGCGCACGGGTACACGCCGGTCGGCGGCACCGGCGTCGGGGTGCGGACGCTGCTGGCACTCCTGGAGGGCCGCGCGCCGGCTGCCTAGGCGTGCTTGCGCTTCGTCGCCAGCCGCTGCCGCGAGTTCCAGTCGCGGACGCGCTGCGGGTAGCCGGTCCGCTGCACGTCGTACACGGGGATCCCCATGTCGCGCGCGAGCTGCCACGCGGTCTCGGGGTCCGGCACCCGGCGACGGGTCCACTCGCCGTCCGTGGCGACGAGCATCATCGTCGTCGGGGTGTCGTTGGTCCGCGGCTCGACGTAGGCCTCGACCCCGACGCGCGTGGCGACGAAGTCCTTGAGGTGCGTGATCGTCGCCTGCCGCGCGTCGCGGTCCGTCGGCGCGTCGTTGGCGGCGGCCGGCTTGCGGCGCGAGAACAGGCCCATGGCGCACGAGAGTAACCTGCGAGCCTGTCGGTCCGCGGGGTGTGATGCGACAGACGGAACAGCAGTCATGGGACGACTGTTCTGCTCATCACACGGTCGCGCGCGTCGTCCAGGTCGTTCCAAGCCTGCCGGGATGACAGGATGGTCGGCGAGCTCGAGACCACCAAGTCTGCGTATGAGGAGTCTGCACGTGGCCGACACGAACGGCACCGCTTTCGACATCGTCGTCCTGGGCGGAGGCAGTGGCGGCTACGCCGCTGCGCTGCGCGCCGCACAGCTGGGCAAGTCCGTCGCCCTGGTCGAGGCCGACAAGGTCGGCGGCACCTGCCTGCACTACGGATGCATCCCGACCAAGGCCCTGCTGCACGCCGCCGAGCTGGCGGACCACGCCCGCGACGGCGCCCACTTTGGCGTGCACACCACGCTCGACCACATCGACATGAACGGTGTGAACGAGTACAAGGCCACCGTCATCGGCCGCCTCTACAAGGGCCTGCAGGGCCTCGTGAAGTCGCGCAAGATCACGGTCTTCGAGGGCTACGGCAAGCTCGTCGGCCCCGACACCGTCGAGGTCAACGGTGAGCGCATCACCGGTGGCCACGTGATCCTCGCGACCGGGTCGTACGCGCGCTCGCTGCCCGGCCTCGAGATCGGCGGCCGCGTCGTCACGTCCGACCAGGCGCTGCAGCTCGACTGGGTGCCGAAGTCCGTCATCGTGCTGGGCGGCGGGGTCATCGGCTCCGAGTTCGCCAGCGTGTGGAAGTCGTTCGGCGCGGACGTCACCATCATCGAGGCGCTCCCCCACCTGGTCGCCAACGAGGACGAGTCGCTCTCCAAGGCGTTCGAGCGCGCGTTCCGCAAGCGCGGCATCAACTTCAACCTGGGCGTCCGGTTCCAGGGCGTGACCCAGGACGACAACGGCGTGCACGTCACGCTCGAGGACGGCAAGACGTTCGACGCCGACCTCCTGCTCGTCGCCGTCGGCCGCGGGCCGCGCACCTCGGGCGTCGGGTACGAGGAGCAGGGCATCACGCTGGACCGCGGGTTCGTCATCACCGACGAGCGCCTGCACACCGGCGTCGGCAACATCTACGCGGTCGGAGACATCGTCCCCGGCCTCCAGCTGGCGCACCGCGGCTTCGCGCAGGGCATCTTCGTGGCCGAGGAGATCGCGGGCCTCAACCCGGCGGTCATCGTCGAGTCGGGCATCCCGCGCGTGACGTACTCCGACCCCGAGGTCGCCTCGGTGGGCCTCACGGAGGCGCGCGCCAAGGAGGTCCACGGGGCCGACGCCGTCGAGACGCTCGAGTACAACCTGGGCGGCAACGGCAAGAGCCAGATCCTCGGCACGCAGGGCTTCGTCAAGCTCGTGCGCCAGAAGGACGGACCCGTCGTCGGCGTCCACATGATCGGCGCGCGCGTCGGCGAGCTCATCGGCGAGGGTCAGCTCATCGTCAACTGGGAGGCCTACCCGGAGGACGTCGCTTCTCTCGTGCACGCCCACCCCACGCAGAACGAGGCCCTCGGGGAGGCGCACCTCGCGCTCGCCGGCAAGCCGCTGCACGCCCACAACTGACCTCACGAATCGAAGGAGACACGAGCGGTCATGTCCGACAACGTGCAGCTGCCCGCACTCGGTGAGTCCGTCACCGAGGGGACCGTCACCCGCTGGTTGAAGAACGTGGGCGACACGGTGGAGGTCGACGAGCCGCTGCTCGAGATCTCGACCGACAAGGTCGACACCGAGATCCCGTCGCCGTTCGCCGGCGTGCTCGAGCAGATCCTGGTCCAGGAGGACGAGACGGTCGAGGTCGGCGCCACGCTCGCCGTCATCGGGTCCGGCCAGGCGTCGTCCGGCCAGGATGACGCCCCGCAGGCGGCCGAGCCCGCTGCCGAGGAGGCGCCGTCCGAGGGGGGGCCCGCTGAGGAGGCGCCCGCCGAGCAGGCACCCGCCGAGGAGCCCGCCGCCGAGGCCGCCCCCGCCCAGCAGCCGGTCGAGTCGCACGAGGAGCCCGCCGCGGCGCAGTCCGCGCCGGGGTCGGACGGCGGCGCCAGCGAGAACGTCACGCTCCCCGCGCTCGGCGAGTCCGTGACCGAGGGCACCGTCACGCGGTGGCTCAAGGCCGTGGGCGACGACGTCGCCGTGGACGAGCCGCTGCTCGAGATCTCGACCGACAAGGTCGACACGGAGATCCCGTCGCCGTTCGCCGGCACGCTGCAGCAGATCCTGGTGCAGGAGGACGAGACCGTCGAGGTCGGCGCCGTGCTCGCCGTCATCGGCTCCGGTTCCGCACCTGCAGCCGCCGCACCGGCTGCCGCACCCGCTGCCGCACCGGCCGCCGCACCCGCCGAGAAGGCGCCGGAGCAGGCTCCCGAGCCCCAGTCGGCACCCGAGCCCGCCGCCGAGCAGGAGTCCGCCGCGGCCACGCCCGCGCCGGTCGCCACGCCGACGCCGGTCCCGGCCACCCCGACGCCGGCGCCCGTGCCCGCCACCCCGGCGGCCGCTCCGGCTCCGGCTCCGGCTCCGGCACCCTCGGCCTCGGGCACCTACCTCACGCCGCTCGTCCGCAAGCTCGCGGCCGAGAAGGGCGTCGACGTGGCCGGTCTCGTCGGCACCGGCGTCGGCGGTCGGATCCGCAAGGAGGACGTGCTCGACGCGGCCGCCAAGGCCGAGGCCGAGAAGGCCGCCGCGGCGACTGCTCAGCCCGCGGCGCCCGCCGCCGCACCGGCTCCGAAGTCCGCTGCCGCGACCGTGTCGCCGCTGCGCGGGACCACCGAGAAGGCGAGCCGCCTGCGCCAGATCATCGCCGAGCGCATGGTCGACGCCCTGCACTCGCAGGCGCAGCTCACCACCGTGGTCGAGGTCGACGTCACCAAGATCGCCCGGCTGCGCGCCAAGGCGAAGAGCGAGTTCTCGTCCCGCGAGGGCGTCAACCTCACGTTCCTGCCGTTCTTCGTGCTGGCGGCGATCGAGGGCCTGAAGGCATACCCGAAGATCAACGGGGTGCTCGAGGGCAACACGATCACGTACCACGGCCAGGAGAACGTCGGCATCGCGGTCGACACCGAGCGCGGCCTGCTGGTGCCGGTCATCCGCGACGCGGGCGACCTCAACCTCGCCGGCATCGCGCGCAAGATCGTGGACCTGGCCGGTCGCACGCGCCAGAACAAGGTCACGCCGGACGAGCTCAGCGGAGCCACGTTCACGGTGACGAACACCGGGTCGGGCGGCGCGATCATCGATACGCCGATCGTCCCGGGCGGCACGTCCGCCATCCTCGGCACCGGCGCGATCGTCAAGCGCCCGGTCGTCATCCAGGACGCGGACGGCGCCGAGGTCATCGCGATCCGCTCGATGTGCTACCTGTCCCTCTCCTACGACCACCGCCTGGTCGACGGGGCGGACGCCTCGCGCTACCTCAGCGCGGTGAAGGCCCGCCTCGAGGAGGGTGCGTTCGAGTCCGAGGTCGGCATCTGACGCGCGGCAGCACCTGATCGGCCGACGGCCCGGCACCCCGACATGGGTGCCGGGCCGTCGACATGTCGACCGGGCGGCCCGACCGTAGGGTGAGCGCCATGCACGTGGTCATCGCGGGGTCGCACGGCTTCATCGGCAGCGCGCTCGTCCCGCACCTGCGGGCCGACGGGCACGACGTCCGGGTCCTGGTGCGAGGAGACGCCGGAGGTCCCTCGGAGATCTCCTGGGACCCGCAGGCCGGCCGCCTCGATCCGGCCGAGCTCGCCGACGCCGACGCGGTGATCAACCTGGCGGGCGTCAACCCCGGCTCGCGCCCCCTGACGACGGCCCGCAAGCGGGAGGTGCTGTCCTCGCGGGTGCTCACCACGCGGCTTCTCGCCCGGACCCTCGCGGAGCTGGACGACGGGCCCGAGGTGCTCCTGCAGGCGTCGGGCATCGGCGCCTACGGCTCGCGCGGCGAGGACGTGCTCGACGAGGACGAGCCGATCGGCACCACGTTCTTCGCCAACGTCGTCCGCCAGTGGGAAGCGGCCACCGAGGCCGCCGCCGACGCCGGCGTCCGGGTGGTGTTCCTGCGCACCGGGATCGTGCTCGGCCAGGGCGGCGGCGCGCTGGGACCGCTGCTGCCTCTGCTCAAGGCCGGCGTCGGGGGCCGCCTCGGGTCGGGCAGGCAGTTCTGGCCCTGGATCACGCTGCTGGACGAGGTCCGCGCCATCGAGCACCTGCTCACGGCCGACGTGCACGGTCCGGTGAACCTGGTGACCGCGCCGGCGAGGAACGCCGAGGTCGTGGCCGCCCTCGCCCGCGCGTTCCACCGTCCCGCGGCGATCCCCGTGCCGTCGTTCGCGCTGCGGACGGTGCTCGGCGACTTCTCGTCGGAGGTGCTCGGCTCGATCCGCGCGGTGCCGGCGGTGCTGGACGCGACCGGGTTCGTGCCGACGCACAGGGACCTGGACACCGCGGCCGCCTGGGTCGCCCGCGGCTGACGTCAGGGTTGGACCACGTCCCACACGCGCCAGCCCTCGTCGGTCCACCGCAGCCCCAGGACGACGGTGCGCGGCGGCGAACCCGTGCGGGTGGCCGAGGACATGGCCGCCGTCACGGCGACGTCCGTGGTGGAGCCCCGCGTGCCGTCGTCGGCGACCAGCCACGCGTCCTGCACGTCGGCCGCGAGGCCCTCCTGCGGGCCATGCCCAGCGAGCAGTAGCACGTCGGCCGTGTGCGCCGGACCGTCGGCGACCTCGACGGCGCCGAGCGCGCCCGCGTCGCCTGCACCGACCGCCGCTGCGCGCAGCCTGCTGAGCTCCGTCGCCGCCGCCACGGGATCGCCGCGGTCCGTCACCGGCGACCCTCCGGGACCCGTCACCGCAGGCTCCGGTGCGGACGATCCGGGATCCGTCGACCGGGACCCCGAGACGGGCGCCGACACCACGTCGGCGTGACCGGGCACCGAGGCCGCAGGCGACACCAGGAGGTGCCGTCCCGCAAGACCGCCGACCACGAGCACGACGGCCGCGGCAGCGGCTACGGACAGCCGCAGCCTGCGTCGTCGCCCGGCATCACGCCCCGCTCGGACGTCCCGGCGGGCCCGTGTCGCCGGCGCAGACGCCCCTGTCGCTCGGACGTCCGGGAGCCGGAGGGGCGCCGGTTCGGTCACGCGGTAGCAGCGGTCCACCACCTGCCCCGCCCCCAGCCCCGGCACCGTCAGCAGGTCCACCAGGGCCCCTCGCAGGGACGGCTGGTCCGCAGGGTGCACGTCCTCGCCCGGCAGCTGCGCGACCACGGTGGTCACCAGACGGCGCACGTCCGCCTCGGCCTCCCCCGACCCGAGCAGGGCGCCGCGCAGGTCGGTCAGCACGGGCCGGCCGTCGGGGCGCAGCACGACGGCCGACGCCGAGACGGCACCGTGCACCAGGCCGGCGTCGTGCAGCACCCCGAGCGCCCCCGCCACCGGGATCGCGACCGTGGCGGCCTCGCCGTCGGTCAGCGGCGACCGCGCGGCGCGGACCTGGTCCAGCGTCAGGCCGGCGACGTGCTCGACCGCCAGACCGAGGCGACCGGGCGAGAGCTCGATGACGTCGAGGAGCCGCGCGAGGTGCTCGTGCCGCAGCGCCCGCAGCCGGTCGGCCCGGGCCGCGAGGTGTCCCTCGAGCGCGGCGGGCACGACGTGCAGCTCGAGGCGGCGGTCGGTGCCGTCGAGGGCGACCGCCAGCCAGCCGGTGCCCGCGACGTCGACGGGGCGGAACCCGACGCGGGCGAGGGCCGCCTCCACGTCGGCCGGCACGAGGAACCTGTCCATGCCGGACATCCAAGACCGGACGGCCGCGGCCCGTCGGCCGTCATCCACAGGCCGTCAGGCGAGCAGGACGACCCGCCGCTCCGCCGCGGACACGAGGGCGGCGTCGAGGACGCGGGCCGTGCGGGCGGCGTCGGCGGGCTCGACCGGCGGCGGTCCGCCGTCGACGACCCACCGGACCACGGCGCGGTAGAGGTCGACGTGGCCGCCGCCGACCGCCGGCACGGGGAAGCGCTCGGCGCCGCGGACCAGCCAGCCCTCGTGCACGGGCTCGCCGGGCCGCCGGGTCTCCTCGTAGGCGTCGTCCAACGCGGCGAAGGGCGTCGGCTCCCCCTCGAAGCTGGTGACCAGGAACGCGCCGCCGTCGCCCAGCACTCGCGTGCGCGGCCCGGGCGCACCGACGACGGCCCCCGCCTGCAGGTGGCTCACCACCCCGTTGTCGGCGTGCACGAGCGCGAGGAACACGTCGTCGACGGCCGGGGTCGAGCGCGCGTGGAGCTCGGCGTACACCTGCGTGACCGGGCCGAACAGCTGGACGGCAGAGTCGACCAGGTGCGCGCCGAGGTCGAGCAGGAGACCGCCCGACTCGGGGTCGTTCTCCTTCCAGCGGTCGTGCGGCACGGGCCGGAACCTCTCCCAGCGCCGCTCGAACCGGTGCACGGTCCCCAGCTCGCCCCGGGCCAGGAGCCCGAGCAGCGTGAGCTGCTCGCTGTCCCACCGGCGGTTCTGGAAGACCGTGAGCCGCCCGTCGGCGCGATCGGCCAGCGCCTGGGCGTCGGCCGCGCTCGTGGCCAGCGGCTTGTCGACGATCACGTGCAGCCCCGCGTCGAGGGCGGCGCCCACGTGCGCGACGTGCTCGCCCGTGGGGCTGGCGACGACCACGAGGTCGAGCTCGGCCGCGTGCTCCAGCAGCCCGTCCACGTCGGCGACCACGGTGGCCCCGGGCCAGTCCTGCTCCACCTGCGCCGCTCGGCTGCGGGTGACCACGCAGGTCACCTGCTGGCCGGCCTCGCGCAGCAGCCGGGAGTGGATGCCCCGGCCCGCTCCCCCGTACCCGACCAGTCCGACGCGCAGCGGCTCCATGCGGCTCACTCTAGGTCGGGGGCGACCTTGTGCAGACCGTGCTCCTCCTGGCGGGACAGCGCGCTGGGCCACCACGTCCGACGCCCGAGGTCGTGCACCAGCGCGGGCACCAGCAGGCTCCGGACGACGAGCGTGTCGAGCAGCACGCCGAACGCGACGATGAACGCGATCTGCGCCAGGAACAGCAGGGGGATGACCCCCAGCGCGGCGAAGGTCGTGGCCAGCACCACGCCCGCGGACGTGATGACGCCGCCGGTCACCGCGAGCCCGCGGACCACCCCGGCACGGGTGCCCACCTTCACGGACTCCTCGCGCACGCGGGTCATGAGGAAGATCGAGTAGTCGACGCCGAGCGCCACCAGGAACACGAACGCGAACAGCGGCACGACGGGGTCGGCGCCGGCGAAGCCGAACACGTGGTTGAAGAAGATCGCCGCCACGCCCAGCGACGCCGCGAACGAGAGCACGTTGGCGACGAGCAGCACCGCCGCCGCCACGACCGAGCGCAGGAGGAACATGAGAATCAGCCCGATCACCAGCAGCACGACCGGGACGATCACGCGCAGGTCCCGCTCGCTGGCCAGCTGGGTGTCCAGCGTCTCGGCGGCGGCACCCCCGACGACCGCGGTGGGGCTGACCTCGTGGACCGCGGTGCGCAGGTCCTCCACCGTGGCGACGGCCGCCTGGGTGTCGGCCGAGGCCGTCGTCGTGACGTCGAGACGCACCCGCCCGTCGACGACCACCGGCGGGGCGTCCGTCGCGGGAGCCCCGGCGCCGGCCGGCGCACCGGTGTACGGCGCGACGGACTCGACGCCGTCGACCCCTTCGGCCGCGGTGGTCACGGCGTCGACGTCCGCCTCGTCGACGATGACGATCGCGGGCTGCACGGCGCCGGCCGGGAAGTGCTCGGCCAGCACGGCCTCGCCGGCGACGGCGTCGACGTCGGTGAGGAAGATGTCGACCTGGCTGGTCCCGGACGCGTTCAGGGTGGGCAGGAAGGCGGCACCGACGCACAGGACCAGCGCGGTGACCACCCAGACCGGCCGGGCGCGGCGGCCGACGAAGCGCGCCAGCCGCGCCCACACGCCAGTGCCGTCGGCGGGGTCAGGCTCGGCCGCGACGTCGACGTGCGCGTGGCCGTCGGCCGGGGCGACGGGCGCCGGCTCCGGACGCGGTGCGCGCGGCCAGAACAGGAACCGGGACCGCTTGCCGCCGATCAGCAGGATGGCCGGCAGCAGCGTGAGCGCGCCGAGCAGGGCCGACGCGATGCCGATGGCCGCGACCGGCCCGAGGGAGCGGTTGGAGCCCAGGTCGGAGAGCAGCAGGCACAGCACGCCCGCGATGACCGTGCCGGCGCTGGCCGCGATGGGCTCGACGCACGCGCGGAGCGCACGCCCCATCGCCTCGGCGGGGTGCTCGACGCGGTGCAGCTCCTCGCGGTAGCGCGCCACGAGCAGCAGCGCGTAGTCCACGGACGCACCGACGACGAGGATCGACAGGATCCCCTGCGACTGCCCGTTGAGGACCAGCGTCCCGTTCTTGGCGAGGTGGTAGACCACCAGGCCCGCGAGGCAGAGCGCGAACACCGCCGTGAGGATGACGACGAACGGCAGGAACGGCGAGCGGTAGACGAGCACGAGGATGAGCAGCACGGCGCCCAGGGCGACGAGCAGCAGGACGCCGTCGATGCCGCCGAACGCGGTGACCAGGTCCGCGACGAACCCGGCGGGGCCCGTGACCCACGCGTGCAGGCCGAGCTCGCCCGCGGACGTCGCGGTCGCGCCGAGGTCCTGCTCGAGGGAGTCGCGCAGCGCCAGGACGAACGAGTCGGTGACGCCCTCGTCGTCGGCGAGGAGGTCGTCGGCCTTCGCACCGTCCAGGGAGAAGGCGACCAGCAGTGCCTCGCCGTCCTCGGACGGGACCACCGCGGGCTCCCCCACGAGGTACTCGGACCACGTGCCCTCGTTCCCGGGCGGCAGGGCCTGGTCCGGCACGCCCGCGGCCCACTCCTGCACGGCCGCCAGCTGGTCGGGGGTGACGTCGCCGCCACCCTCCGGCTCCAGGACGACCAGCGCCGGTAGGGTCTCGGTGTCGACGAAGCCCTTGTTCTCCTCGGCCGCCACGGTGGACTCGGCCGACGAGGGCAGGAAGGCCGAGGCGTCGTTCGTCTGGACCTGCGACAGCTTGCCCTGCGCCATCCCGCCGACCGACCCGATGCCGAGCCACACGACGAGGGCGACGCCGACGAGGACGGCGCGGACGATCGTGGAGCGGCGATTACTCAGCATGCTGAGTATCATTGGGCTTGTTCTTCGGAACAGCAAATGGAGGCGGAACGGATGAGTGGGCGGATCGGAGCGTTCGACCCCTCGTCCCCCGACCCCGAGCAGTGGCCCGTCGGCCGCCTGCTCGCCTCGGCGGCGCGGCGCGTCGAGCGCGACTGGAACACGCACCTGGCCGCCTGGGACCTCAACCACGCGAGCCTGGCGGTGCTGGCCCACCTGCAGCGGAGGCCGATGTCCCAGCGCGAGCTCGCCGCGGCGAACGCCGTGACTGAGCAGACCATGAGCCGTGTGCTGGCCCGCATGGAGCGCACGGGCTACGTCACGCGCACGCCCCACGACGACGACCGCCGCCGCCACGTCATCACGATCACGGACTCGGGCCGCGCCGCGTTCGCCGTCGCCGCGGACCACGAGCTGGCCGAGGCCATGGTCACGCGCGGGCTCACGCCGGAGCAGGCGGACCAGCTGCGGCGCCTGCTGGTGGTCGTCGCCCGGGCCGACCGCGACGCGGGTTAGCCTGACGGGCATGCGGTTCGACGAGCTCGACCTCGGCACACGCCTGCTCCCCTACGAGCCGACGTGGCAGCTGCAGCGCGAGGTGCTCGCCGCGGTCGCGGACGGGTCCAGCGACGACGTCGTGCTCCTGTGCGAGCACGAGGACGTGTACACCGCGGGCCGCCGCACGGCGTCCTGGGACCGTCCCGTCGACGGCACGCCGGTGGTCGACGTCGACCGCGGCGGACGGATCACGTGGCACGGACCGGGCCAGCTCGTCGGCTACCCCATCGTGAAGCTGGCGACGCCCATCGACGTCGTCCGCTACGTGCGCGCGCTCGAGGACGCGCTCATCCTCACGTGCGCAGACCTGGGCCTGACCGCGGTCCGGGTGGAGGGCCGCAGCGGGGTGTGGTTCGCCGCGGACGATCAGCGTGGGCTGCGCGAGCGCAAGGTCGCCGCCATCGGCGTCCGCGTGTCGCGCGGCGTGACGATGCACGGCTTCGCGCTGAACTGCGAGCCCGACCTGGCCGCGTTCGACCGCATCGTGCCCTGCGGGATCACCGACGCCGACGTGACGTCGCTGTCGGTCGAGACGGGTCGACGCGTGACCATCGCCGAGGTCACCCCCCTGGTGCGCGCGCACCTCGTCGAGACCCTCGTCCCGATCATCGAGGTCCGGCCGGCCGTCGCCGCGGTGTGACGCGCACCTCCCCCGCAGCCGACGCGCCACCAGCGGGTTAGTCTGACCGGCGTGACGATCGCAGCCGATGGCCGACGCATGCTCCGCATCGAGGCGCGCAACGCCGAGACGCCCATCGAACGCAAGCCGGAGTGGATCCGCACGCGCGCGACGATGGGCCCCGAGTACACCGAGCTCAAGGGCCTGGTGAAGCGCGAGGGCCTGAACACGGTGTGCGAGGAGGCCGGCTGCCCCAACATCTTCGAGTGCTGGGAAGACCGCGAGGCGACGTTCCTCATCGGCGGCGACCAGTGCACGCGGCGCTGCGACTTCTGCCAGATCGACACGGGCAAGCCGGCCGCCTTCGACGCCGACGAGCCGCGCCGGGTCGCCGCGTCCGTGCAGGCCATGGGCCTGAAGTACTCGACCGTGACGGGCGTCGCGCGCGACGACCTGCCGGACGGCGGCGCGTGGCTGTATGCGGAGACGGTCCGGCAGATCCACGCCGTGAACCCCGGCACCGGCGTCGAGCTCCTCATCCCCGACTTCAACGCAACCCCCGAGCTGCTGGCCGAGGTCTTCTCCTCGCGGCCCGAGGTGCTGGCGCACAACCTCGAGACGGTGCCCCGGATCTTCAAGCAGATCCGCCCGGGCTTCCGCTACGACCGGTCCCTGTCGGTGATCACGGCCGCCCGCGAGGCCGGCCTGGTCACCAAGTCCAACCTCATCCTCGGCATGGGCGAGACCACCGAGGAGGTCGTGGAGGCCCTGGGCCAGCTGCACGAGGCCGGCTGCGACCTCATCACGATCACCCAGTACCTGCGCCCGTCCGTGCGCCACCACCCAGTGTCGCGCTGGGTGCGGCCGGAGGAGTTCGTCGAGCTGTCGCAGGAGGCGGAGCGCCTCGGGTTCCTGGGCGTCATGTCCGGGCCGCTGGTCCGCTCCTCGTACCGTGCCGGCCGCCTCTGGGGCCAGGCCATGCGGCGCTACGGACGCCCGATCCCCGAGGCGCTGGCACACTTCGCCGAGCCGACGACGTCGCGCCAGGAGGCGGCGAGCCTGCTCGCCCGCTGAGGGCCGTCAGAGGCTGCCCGATCCGTCGGTAGACTTCGGGCCCATGGCCCGTGACACTTCCTCCGCCGCTGCACCGACCGGCAAGGTCAAGAAGACCCGCTGGTACCACCAGGTGTGGCAGGCGTACCAGATGACCCGCAAGAACGACCCTGCCGTCACGTGGATCGTGCTGGCCGCGTTCTTCGGCATCATCGCGCTGGGGCTCATCATCGGCCTGCTCATCGGCCACTGGGTCTACGTCCTGCTGCTCAGCATCCCGTTCGCGGCGCTCGGTGCGATGTTCCTCCTCGCCCGCCGCGCCGAGACGGCGGCGTACACCCAGATCGAGGGCCAACCCGGAGCCGCGTTCGCCGCCCTCGGGACCATCCGGCGCGGCTGGAACTTCACGCAGGAGCCCGTCGCCGTCGACCCGCGCACGCAGGACATGGTGTTCCGCGGCGTCGGCAGGCCGGGCGTCGTCCTCGTGGGCGAGGGGCCCGGGCCGCGCATCTCGAAGCTGCTCGAGTCCGAGCGCAAGCGCACCGCGCGCGTCATCTCCGGCGCGCCGATCACGCTCATCCAGGTGGGCGACGGCGAGGGTCAGGTCGCGCTGCGCAAGCTCCCCCGCGCGGTCCAGAAGCTCCGCCCGAAGCTGTCCAAGCAGGAGGTCGCCGAGGTGAGCAAGCGCCTCACCGCCCTCGGTGGCGTCAGGCTGCCCGTGCCCAAGGGCGTCGACCCCATGCGCGCCCGCCCCGACCGCAAGGGCATGCGCGGCCGCTGACGGCTCATGTCGGACCGTCGCTGGAACCACAACACGCACTACCACCGGCTGGCGCTCCGGCACGCGTCGGTGGCCCGCACGGCGCTCGACGTCGGCTGCGGCGAGGGCCTCCTCACGCGCGAGCTGCGCGCCGCCGGCGTGGGCGTCGTGACGGGGCTCGATGTGGACGACGCGCAGATCGGGCGCGCCCGCGCCCAGTCCGGTGACGGCCTCGACTACCTGGTCGGCGACGTCCTGACGACGCCCGCCGACGGGCAGTTCGACCTGGTGACCTGCTACGCCACCCTGCACCACCTCGAGCTCGAGGCCGGGCTGCGGCGGCTGCGGGACCTGACGGCTCCGGGCGGCCGCCTGGTCGTCGTCGGTCTGGCCCGGGTCGCCACGCCGGCGGACGCCGCGCTGAGCCTGGCCGCCGTGCCGGCCGCGGCCGTCGCGGACCGGGTCCGGGGCGACTGGGAGCACGGTGCGCCGGTCCGGGACCCGGAGCACGCCTACGGCGAGGTGCGCAGCGCGGCGCGACGCCTCCTGCCCGGCGTCCGGTGGCGCCGGCGCCTCTACTGGCGCTACAGCCTGGAGTGGCAGGCGCCGGCCTGACGGGTCAGCGCCGGACGATCGCCGTGCCCGCGGCCCGGTCGTGCAGGCCGCGCCCGTCGCCGTCCCAGACGGCGGCGGGGATCACGAGGCACAGGAGCACGGTGCGGACGAGGGCACTGAGGAACCCGGGCGCCGCGGTGGCCCACACCGGGTCCACGACCTCGCCGGCTCGTGGCACGAACACCCGGCGCACGCGCAGGCCCAGCAGGCGGTGCCCGAGGGTGAACCCGATGGACCCCACCAGCAGCACGTTCTCGAGCGCGAAGATCCCGAGGGTGGCCAGGGAGCTGCCGCGGGACAGGATGAACGCGTCCGGGTCCACCGCGAAGAACGCACCGGAGATCAGCAGGCACGCCAGCCAGTCGATGACCAGAGCCGCGGCCCGCCGCCCCAGAGGCGCGAGCGCGCCCGAGCCCGCCGGGGGCAGCCCGAGGCGAACGCCTCGCGCGGGTGCGTCACCGGCCGCCCGCTCGGGCTCGTCGGGGGTACCGCCTAGCCACGAGCTGAGGTCACGACGATCTGCCACCCGAGCAGGGTAGGCGACGCGGCCAGGCTCACCCGCACAGGAAGCCGGACCGAGACGGCAACGCACCGGAAACGTCGCCGGTATGCGACGTTCGTAGGTTGACCCCACTGCTCCGCTGATCCACGCCGGAGCGTCGAGCCGTGCCTGAGGGGTTGTCATGAGCGGGAACGCTGTGCGTCGCGAGGCGATCTGGAACGTCGAGGCCTACGTCCCCCCGGCAGTCAGCTTCAGCGGGAGCGAGGCCCCCGGTGAGATCTTCGGCACGAACGTCTTCAGCAAGACGGTCATGCAGAAGCGCCTGCCGAAGTCGGTCTACAAGTCCGTGATCGCCACCGTCGAGCACGGCGCGACGCTGGACCCGGCGGTCGCCGACGCCGTCGCCTCCGCCATGAAGGACTGGGCGCTGGAGAAGGGCGCGACCCACTACGCGCACGTCTTCTACCCGCTCACCGGCCTGACCGCCGAGAAGCACGACAGCTTCTTCGAGCCCGTCGGCGACGGCACCTCGCTGGCGGAGTTCGCCGGCAAGACCCTCGTCCAGGGCGAGCCCGACGCGTCGAGCTTCCCCAACGGCGGCCTGCGCAACACCTTCGAGGCCCGCGGCTACACCGGCTGGGACGTCACCAGCCCCGCGTACATCCTCGAGAACCCGAACGGGAACACGCTGTGCATCCCCACGGTGTTCGTCTCGATGACGGGCGAGGCCCTCGACCACAAGACGCCCCTGCTCCGCTCGCAGCAGGCCATGGGCGAGCACGCCGCGCGCATCCTCGCGCTGTTCGGCCACGAGGACCAGAAGGTCGTCGCGTTCTGCGGCCCCGAGCAGGAGTACTTCCTCGTCGACCGGCACTTCTTCCTGTCCCGCCCGGACCTGCTCAACGCCGGCCGCACGCTGTTCGGCACCAAGCCGCCCAAGGGGCAGGAGTTCGACGACCACTACTTCGGGGCCATCCCGGACCGCGTGCTGGGCTTCATGATGGACACCGAGCGGGAGCTGTTCAAGCTCGGCATCCCGGCCAAGACCCGCCACAACGAGGTCGCCCCCGGCCAGTTCGAGATCGCCCCGATGTTCGAGCGCGGCAACCTCGCGGCCGACCACCAGCAGCTGCTCATGACCACCTTCAAGGCCATCGCCAAGAAGCACGGTATGGAGTGCCTCTTCCACGAGAAGCCGTTCGCCGGCGTCAACGGGTCGGGCAAGCACGTGAACTTCTCGCTGGGCAACAACGAGCTCGGCTCGCTGCTGGTGCCCGGCGACACCCCGCACGACAACGCGCAGTTCCTGGTGTTCTGCGCGGCCGTCATCCGCGCGGTGCACAAGTACGCGGGCCTGCTGCGGGCGTCCGTGGCCTCCGCGACGAACGACCACCGGCTCGGCGCCAACGAGGCTCCCCCGGCGATCATCTCGATCTTCCTGGGTGACCAGCTGGCCGACGTGTTCGAGCAGATCGCCAAGGGCGCCGCGTCGTCGTCGAAGGGCAAGGGCGTCATGCACATCGGCGTCGACACGCTGCCCGTGCTGCCCACGGACCCGGGCGACCGCAACCGCACGAGCCCGTTCGCGTTCACCGGCAACCGCTTCGAGTTCCGCGCGCCGGGCTCGATGCAGACCGTGGCCGGCCCGATGACGACGATCAACACGATCATGGCCGACTCGCTCGACTACGCCGCCACCGAGCTCGAGGCCGCGGTCGCCGCGGGCACCGACTTCGACACGGCCGTGCAGACGCTGCTGACCGAGATCATCACGGACCACGGGGACGTCGTCTTCAACGGCGACGGGTACTCCTCGGAGTGGCCGATCGAGGCGGAGCAGCGTGGCCTGGCCAACCTGAAGACCACCCTCGACGCCCTGCCCGAGCTCATCACCGAGCCCGCGATGGAGCTGTTCGAGAAGTACGGCGTCTTCAACCACCGCGAGATGCACAGCCGGTACGAGATCGGGCTCGAGCAGTACGCGCTCACCATCGGCGTCGAGGCTCGCCTCGCGCTCGAGATCGGCACCACCGCGATCCTGCCGGCGGCGGTCAAGCACCAGACCGACATCGCCCTCAACATCGGCGCCCTGCTGGCCGCCGGGGTCGAGGCCGACACCGCCCCGCTGACCGAGGTGACCACGCCGCTCACCGCGCTCCGCGCCGGGCTGGCGACCCTGCGCGCGGCGCTCAAGGCCGACGTCGGGCACTCGGCGCTGGCCGAGGCGGAGCACGCGCGCGACGCCCTCCTGCCGGCGATGGCCGAGGTCCGGGCCGCCGCCGACGCCCTCGAGGAGCTGGTGGCCGACGAGCTCTGGCCGCTGCCGACGTACCAGGAGATGCTCTTCATCCTCTAGCCGGACGGCCCGGCCGACTGGTCCCCTCCGGGCATAGGGTCAACAGTCGTCACATGGGGCGCGAGTTCGTAACGCCGTCGAAACACTTGGTACACGACGGAGAAACGGCCCGCTCGTAGCCTCGCCTTGCCCGACCCCACGGGTACCACCGACCGAGGAGCAGCGGATGTTCAGCAAGCCAGAGGAAGTCCTGGCGTTCATCAAGAGCGAGGACGTGAAGTTCGTCGACGTCCGGTTCTGTGACCTGCCCGGCACGATGCAGCACTTCAACGTCCCGGCCTACTCGCTGGAGCTGGACTTCTTCACGGACGGCCAGATGTTCGACGGGTCGTCGATCCGCGGCTTCCAGGCGATCCACGAGTCGGACATGAAGCTCATCCCCGACATCAGCACGGCGTACATCGACCCGTTCCGGGTGGAGAAGACGCTGAACATCAACTTCCACATCGTCGACCCGTACACCGACGAGCCCTACAGCCGGGACCCGCGTCAGGTCGCCGCGAAGGCCGAGGCGTACCTGAAGTCGACCGGCATCGCGGACACGGCGTTCTTCGCCCCCGAGGCCGAGTTCTACATCTTCGACGACGTCCGCTTCCACACGAAGCAGAACGAGTCGTTCTACAAGATCGACTCCTTCGAGGCGGCCTGGAACACCGGTCGCGAGGAGGAGGGTGGCAACCTCGGCCACAAGATCCCCTACAAGGGCGGCTACTTCCCCGTCCCGCCGGTGGACGGCTTCTCGGACATCCGCGACCAGATCAGCCTGCAGCTGGACGCCCTCGGCCTCGGTGTCGAGCGCGCCCACCACGAGGTCGGCACCGCCGGCCAGCAGGAGATCAACTACCGGTTCGACAAGCTCGCCATCTCGGGCGACAAGGTCATGCTCTTCAAGTACGTCGTGAAGAACGTGGCGCACGCGAACGGCAAGACGGCGACGTTCATGCCGAAGCCGCTCTTCGGTGACAACGGCTCGGGCATGCACGTCCACCAGTCCCTCTGGAAGGACGGCGAGCCGCTGTTCTTCGACGAGAAGGGCTACGGCGGCCTGTCCGACGTCGCGCGCTGGTACATCGGCGGCCTGCTCAAGCACGCGCCCTCGCTGCTGGCGTTCACCAACCCGACGGTGAACTCCTACCACCGCCTGGTCCCCGGCTTCGAGGCCCCCGTCAACCTGGTCTACTCGGCCCGCAACCGCTCCGCGTGCATCCGCATCCCGGTCACCGGTTCGAACCCGAAGGCCAAGCGCATCGAGTTCCGCGTGCCGGACCCGTCGTCGAACCCGTACCTGGCGTTCGCCGCCATGCTCATGGCCGGCATCGACGGCATCCAGAACCGGATCGAGCCGCCGGACCCGGTGGACAAGGACCTGTACGAGCTGCCCCCCGAGGAGCACGCCCTCATCCAGCAGGTCCCGGGCTCGCTCGGCGAGGTCCTCGACAGCCTCGAGGCCGACCACGACTTCCTCACGGCGGGCAACGTCTTCACGCCCGACCTCATCGCGACGTGGATCGACTACAAGCGCAACGCCGAGGTCGACCCGATCCGTCTGCGCCCGCACCCGCACGAGTTCGAGCTCTACTACGACGTCTGACCTCTCACCGCAGGTCAGGAACGTTCTGCCTGCCGGGTGACATGGCATGGACATGTCCGCATGTCCGCCCGGACCTAGGACGCCCTCGTGGCGGTGGCTGCTCCCACCGCCACGAGGGCGTTCGTCGTCGCGGCCCGCGGACGATCGACGGTGCGAGCACGCCGACCTCGTCGAGCGAGGACGACGCGTCGAGGACCACGCCGCCGAGCACGGGCCCAGCTGGCTCCAGATCGTCCTGGCGACGCCTTCGGACACGACGACGGTCGTCACGCGAGAGGACCGGTGAGGCGTTGCAGCGCGGTCAGACCCTCGGGCGTTCCGGGCCAGTGCCTGACGACCGCGTCAGCGCCGGCGCGTCGAACGACCGAACGGAGCACGAGGGCGACGACGATCGCGTCGTCCGCGTAGCCGAGCACAGGGATGAAGTCGGGCACCAGGTCGATCGGCAGAGCGAGGTAGCCCAGGAGCAGCCACAGTCGGACTCGCACACCACGAGGAACGCTGCCGTCGGCAGCAAGGCGACGCAGCAGGCGCACGAGATCAGGCAGCAACCGCAAGAGATCACGGAGGCGAACCTCGTCAGGTCGAGTGAGCCACAGCGCGACGATGAGTGCGAGCCACAGCAGGACCAGACCGGCCAGGACGCCGATCAACGACCAGCCCCAGTCCGGCATCGTCGCTCCGACTCCCCTCGACCTTGGGTCAAAGCCAGCGTAACGGCGGGCGTCGGCGCACCAAGGGGCCGGGTCGTCTTCCCCTCGGCAGCCAGAACACCCCGCACCATGCTCCTCGCACACTCGCTGCCGGACGAAGGCGGGTCGGCCCCGATCGAGGCGGATCGGTTCGGACGGGCTCGGATCTGCGGGTGAGGACCCTGCGAGGTCGACCTCGACGCGGTGGGGGCGTTCCGGTCGACGGTGTACCGCTGCCGGCAGCACCGGGGGCATGTCTGCGCCACGTTTGCGGACTCCCCGGCGCGGACAGGTCGTGCACGGCGCTATCGGACGACGCGGTAGTCGACCAGGAGGTGGCCGGTCGGAGACGCGACGCTCCGGATCACCTCGAGCCGGATCGGCGGCAGCCCGTCGAGCAGCCGCCGTCCGTGGCCGGCGATCGTCGGAGCGATGACCAGCCGGAGCTCGTCGACGACGCCCGCCGCGAGCAGGGTCTGCGCCACCGAGATGCTGGCGTGGACGCCGATATCACCTCCCGGCGCCCGCTTCAGCTCCCGCACGACGTCGACCAGGTCGCCGTCGACCGCGCTCGCGTCGGCCCACTCCGGGTCGAGCGGCGCCGAGGTCGCGACGTACTTCGGGACGCGGTTGATGAAGTCCGCGAACGGCTGGATGGTGCTGCCGGGCCAGTACTCCGCCCACTCGTCGTAGCTGCGCCGGCCCAGGACGACGGCGTCCTGCGTCGCGATCACCGCGGCGAGGTTGGCGTCCAGCTCGTCGTCCCAGGTGGTGAAGAACGACGACGGGTCCTCGGCGACGCCGTCGAGGGACAGCAGCTCGTACGCGACGACCTTGCGCATGCACGACACCTCCGTTCGGCGGCGCCGGCCGAGTGAGACCGGGCCAGTGACGACTCTGCCAGGACCGTCGAGCCCGGACTGGTAGATCTGCCGTTCGCCGCGAGCAACACCAACCCCCTCAACCACCTCGAGGCGCTCGACGACCCCGGGCTGCACAGCCAGGTGGTGGCAGCCTGCGGATCACCACGCCACCTCCACCACCACCGGTGACGTCCACCGCGGTCGTCCGGATCACGCCGTACCCCGCGCGCGCCGGGTCGATGTCGCACACCGTCACGCCGAAGGACGCCACGACAGGCGCCTCGATCGCCGGCACGGTGACCGTGCGGACCGCCGCGGGTGCGGTCGGGCTGACCGTGCCCGTCGGACAGCCGTTCACCTACTCCTTCGCGCCGCGCCGGACGCGGGTGCTGGCCCAGGACGGGATGTGGGAGTGGGAGCTGACGTACCCCTGGGCGACCGCGTCCCTGTCCTCGCCGTACGGGTCGGTCGGAGTGGACCTCGGCCTGCCCTGAGCAGGCGGCCTCAGTTCAGGGAGGCGTCCTCGGCGAACGTCGACACCATCGCGAGGTCGCCGCCCTGACGTCGCAGGACGCGCCGCCACAGCTGCTCGGGCTCGCGGGTGAGCACGTCGGCCGGTTCGGCATCGACGACGAACCAGGCGCGCTCCGCGATCTCGGCCTCCAGCTGGTCCTCGGACCACCCGGCGTAGCCGACGAACACCCGGACCCCGCGGACGAGCGGCGTGACGTCCTGGGGCACCGCGTCGAGGTTGACCAAGCCGAACGGGCCGGTCATCCCGTCGACGTCGGCGGAGGCGCGGGTGCCGGGTTCCACGACGGCGACCCCCATCGCCGTGTCCTGGCCGACCGGCCCGCCGAGGAACAGGGCGGCCGGGTCGGTGACGTGCGCCTGCCACTCGGGCAGGACCGCGCCGACGTCGACCGGCGACGGTCGGTTGAGCACGACCCCGAGCGCGCCCGTGGAGCTGTGGTCGAGCAGGAGGATGACGGTCCGGTGGAACGCGGGCTCGCGCAGGGCGGGAGCGGCGACCAGGAGCCTGCCCCGCATCATCGGACGGTCGGACATGCTCCCATCATCGCCGAGCGATCCTCGTCGTGCCGGGCGTCAGGTGACGCGGCCCAGCGCGATCGCCGCGTACATCAGCGCGGCCACGGTCTCCCCGTCGGTGATCGTCCCGTCGGCGACGAGACCCAGTACCTGCGACCACGGCACGTTCCGGACGGCCGTGATCCCCTCCTCCGCCTGCTCGGTGGGCTCGTCGGCGGGACGCAGCCCACGAGCCAGGAACACGTGCTCCGGCGCGTGGCAGATCCCGTTGAGCGCGAACATCGACGCGAGGAGCTCCCAGCGGTCGGCCGCCAGGCCGGTCTCCTCGCGCAGCTCCCGACGCGCGGCGAGGAGCGGCTCCTGTCCGTCCGAGCCACCGGCGGGCACCTCGAGCGACAGCACGCCCGTGGTGTACCGGCCGACCTCGACGAGCACGACCTCGTCGTCGTCCGTGACCGGCACGACGAAGACCGCGTCGTTGCGCACCTCGACGACGCCGTAGATCCCGGGCGCGCCGTCCGGGCGGTCGACCTCGTCCTCGCGCACGCGGATCCAGGGGTTCTCGTAGACGGTCGTCGAGGAGCGGGTCAGCCACGCGTTCATTCCGCCAGCCTGGCAGAACGGCCGCCGGCTCATTGCCCGGGACCTCTGCGCGCGAGCACACTGAGGTGCGCCCGGGAGTCGAGACCCGGGGAAGGGCGGCCGACGATGGCCGATCTGTCGAGCGGGACCGTCACCCAGGCGGAGCACGATCGCCTGCGGCGCGCCTACGACGACGCCACCGACCAGTTCGCGGCCGCGAACGCGGTCCTCACGGCGCTCGGGTCGGCGGCCGATCCCGACGCCGTGCTCGACACCATCGTCCACACGGCCCGGCGGCTGTGCCGCGCCCAGACCGTGCTGGTGTACCTCATCGACGGCGACCGGTTCACGCTCGCGTCGTCCGTGGGCCTGACCGACGAGCTGCGGCACTACTGGCGCGAGCACCCGATCCGGGTGGACGGCGACACGATCGTCGGCCGGGCCGCGACCGGCCGGAAGGTCCAGCAGATCTCGGACGTCCTCGTCGACCCCGCCTACCGCCGGCGCGACCTCCAGGAGATGGTCGGGTTCCGCACGGTGGTCGCGGCCCCGATGGTGCTGGAGGACGAGGTGGTGGGCGCCCTGTCGCTGCTGCGGAGCGAGGTGGAGCCGTTCGACCCGAGCGCCGTCGCCCTGCTCGAGGCGTTCGCGGCCCAGGCGGCGATCGTCGTGCGGCACGTCGACCTGCTGGCTGCCCTCGACGCCCGCGGCGCCGAGCTGGCCCGGCGCGTCGACCAGCTCGAGGCGCTGAGCGCCGTCGGTGGGATCGTGAGCTCCAGCCTCGTCCTCGACGAGGTCCTGGCCACGATCATCAAGAACGCCGTCCGCTTCTCGGGCTGCGACGGCGGTTCGATGATGGAGTACCTCGAGGAGGACCAGGTCTTCTCCGTGCGCAGCGCGTACGCGAGCAGCCCCGATCTCCTGGCCGCGCTGCGGTCGGTCCGGATCGAGCTCGACGCCACGCTCGTCGGGCGCGCCGCGCTCGAGCGGCACCCCGTGGCCGTCCCCGACCTGGACGAGGTCGACCTCGACCCGCACCTGGCCGTGCTCCACGCCGACGGCTGGCGGTCCGTGCTCGCCGTCCCGGTGCTGCGCGGCGAGCGGATCGTCGGCGCCCTCGTCGTGCGCCGCCGCTCCGCGGGCCCGTTCGCGCAGGAGACCATCGACTTCCTGGAGACGTTCGCCAGCCAGTCCGCCCTCGCCGTGACCAACGCGCGGCTGTTCCGCGAGCTCGAGGTCAAGACCGCCGAGCTGGAGGTGGTGAGCCAGCACAAGTCCGACTTCCTGGCGAGCATGTCGCACGAGCTCCGGACGCCGCTGAACGCCGTGATCGGGTTCTCCGAGGTCCTGCTCGAGCGACTCTTCGGCGACATCAACGAACGGCAGGAGGAGTACCTGCGGGACATCCTCAGCTCGGGCCAGCACCTGCTCGAGCTGCTGAACGAGATCCTCGACCTCTCGAAGGTCGAGGCCGGGCGGATGGAGCTCGAGCCGTCCACCTTCTCGGTCGTCGCCGCCGTCGACTATGGCGTCGGCACCGTCCGTGGACGCGCGCGAGACCACGGCATCGCGCTCGCGTGCACCATCGACCCGACGGTCGACCTGGTCGAGTCCGACGAGCTGAAGTTCAAGCAGGTCCTGGTCAACCTGCTGAGCAACGCCGTGAAGTTCACGCCCGACGGCGGCCACGTCGAGGTCGCCGTCCGCCGCGTCGGGCCGGATCTCGAGGTCACGGTCGCCGACGACGGCCCGGGGATCGCACCCGACGAGCGCGAGCACATCTTCGAGGCGTTCCAGCAGGGGCGGCGGGGGGCACCGAAGGAAGAGGGCACGGGGCTCGGCCTGACCCTGTGCCGACGGCTGGTCGCGCTGCTCGGCGGCCGGATGTGGCTGGAGACCGACGTCGGCGTCGGGAGCACGTTCGGCTTCGTGATCCCCGCGTACACCGCCCTGGAGAACGGTGCGGACGGGTCGCGCGACAGCCTGCCCGTCGTCGTCGTGGTGGACGACGACCGCGCCTCGCTGGACCTGCTGGCGGCCTACCTCGACGGTCTCGGAGTCCGGGTGGTCCGGGCGCGGGACGGCCGGTCGGGCCTCCACGAGATCCGGTCGACACTGCCCGTCGCGGTGGTGCTCGACCTGCGCCTCCCGGGCCTCGACGGCTGGCAGGTCCTCGAACGCCTCAAGGCGGACGAGGCCACGCGCGACATCCCGGTCGTCATCGCGTCGATCGTCGACGAGCGCTCCCGCGGCCTCGCCCTCGGGGCGACCGAGTACCTGATCAAGCCGGTCGGCCGCGACGACCTGGTCCGGGCGCTGCGCAGCTGCGGGTCGCTGCCCGCCGAGGCCGACGCCACCACGGGAGGGGGGCGGGGATGACGACCGGTCGCATCCTCGTGGTCGAGGACAACGCGCTGAACCTCAAGCTCATCCGCGACGTGCTCCAGGTCCGCGGCTACGACGTCGTCGAGGCCAGGTCGGGCGAGGAGGGCGTCGACCGGGCGCACGAGTGCTGCCCCGACCTCGTCCTCATGGACCTGCAGCTGCCCGGCATCGACGGTGTGGAGGCGATGCACCGCATCCGGCAGGACCCCGTCGTCGCCGACGTCCCGGTGGTGGCCGTCACCGCCTTCGCGATGCAGGCGGACCGCGACCGGGCGCTGGCCGACGGCTTCGACGGCTACCTGTCCAAGCCGATCAGCGTCCGGTCCCTGCCCGCCCAGGTCGACGCGTTCCTCGTCAGCGGCCACGCCCATGCCTGATCCGGTGACCATCCTCGCGGTCGACGACGTGCCGCAGAACCTGCGGCTGCTGCAGGCGGTGCTGGAGCCCCGCGGCTACCGGCTGGTCCTCGCGGGGTCGGGCGAGGAGGCGCTGCGCGTGCTGGCGGACCCCGCGCAGGGCGTCGACCTCGTCCTGCTCGACATCGTCATGGCCGGCATCGACGGCTACGAGGTCTGCCGCCAGGTCCGGGCAGCCCCGACCACCGCCTATCTCCCCGTGGTGATGATCACGGCGAGCGGCGACCAGGAGAAGCTGCGGGCGATCGAGGCGGGGGCCGACGACTTCGTCACGAAGCCGTTCCACCAGGGCGAGCTGGTGGCCCGCGTGGCGTCGCTGGCCCGGGTGAAGAAGTACCAGGACACGATCGCCCGGCAGGCGGCCGAGCTGGCGGAGTGGAACCGGGAGCTGGAGGCACGGGTCCACGCGCAGGTCGACGAGCTGCAGCGGCTCAGCCGGCTCCGGCGGTTCCTGCCCCCGCAGCTGGCCGACCTGGTCATCGACTCCGGGGACGAGTCGCTCCTCGACAGCCACCGCCGCGAGATCGTCGTGGTGTTCTGCGACCTGCGGGGGTTCACCCCGTTCGCGGAGCAGTCGGAGCCCGAGGAGGTGATGTCGGTGCTCCGCGAGTACCACCGGGCGCTGGGCGAGCTCATCGACGAGTACGAGGGGACCCTCGAGCGGTTCACCGGCGACGGGCTCATGGTCTTCTTCAACGACCCGGTGACGTGCGACGACCCCGCCTGGCGGGCCGTGGCGATGGGTCTGGCGATGCAGGACCGCGTCGCCGCCCTGGCGGAGGGCTGGTCGCGTCGGGGGCACCAGCTGGGGTTCGGCGTCGGCGTCGCGCAGGGCTACGCGACGCTCGGCCGGATCGGCTTCGAGGGCCGCTCGGACTACGCCGCGATCGGCAGCGTGACCAACCTGGCCGCGCGCCTGTGCGCGGCGGCCGAGGACGGCCAGGTGCTGGTCAGCCAGCGAGTCTTCTCCGCCGTCGACGAACGCGTCGGCGGGCGACCCATGGGCGAGCTCGACCTGCGCGGCTTCAGCCGGCCGGTGGGGACGTTCGCCGTCGAGCACGCCGAGGTGAGGCAGTCGTGACCACGCTGGAGGAGCTGGACGAGGTCGCGCGGCAGGAGCGGTTCGAGACGCTCCAGCAGCGCATGAGGTCGGTCTGGGACGTCATGCGGCTCCATCACGAGGACGAGTCCGTGGTGGTCGTCCCGTCGGTCGCGGTCGACGGCAAGGCGAGCGCCGGGCTGGTCCAGGCGTTCGAGGAGCGGTTCCTGTTCCTGCTCCTGCTCCTGCGCCAGCCCTTCCTGCGGATGACCTACGTGACGTCGACGCCCGTCAAGGACAGCATCATCGAGTACTACCTCGCGCTGCTGCCGGGCGTGATCCCGAGCCACGCCCGCACCCGCCTCACGCTCGTCTCCGTCGACGACGCCACCCTGCGCCCCCTGAACGAGAAGCTGCTCGAGCGCCCCCGGCTGCTGGCGACCATCGCGGCGGGGATCCCGAACCGCGCGCGCTGCCACCTGATCGCCTACAGCACCACGGAGCGGGAGCGGGACCTCGCCCTGCACCTCGGCATCCCGATGTACGGCTCCGACCCCCGGCTGGCGGACCTGGGCAGCAAGACCGGCTGCCGGGGCCTCTTCGCGCAGGAGGGCGTGCAGCACCCGTCCGGTGCCGAGGACCTGCGCAGCAGCGCGGACGTCGTCGACGCCGTGCTCGGCATGGTCACTGCGCGCCCCAGCACCGCCCAGGTCATCGTCAAGCTCAACGACGGCGTCTCCGGCAACGGGAACGCCGTCGTCGACCTGCGCGGCCTCGACGCCGGGCGCGGGGACCTGCGCGCGCAGGTGGCCGACCGGGTCGCGGTTCTCGAGCTGGAGTCGGCGACCATGAGCCGCAACGACTACTGGGAGAAGTTCGAGCGGGGCGGCGGGGTGGTCGAGGAGCGGATCCTGGGCGCCGAGCTGCGCAGCCCGAGCGTGCAGCTCCGGGTCCTTCCCGACGGCACGGTCGAGCTGCTCTCCACGCACGACCAGCTGCTCGGCGGTCCCAGCGGCCAGCGCTACCTGGGGTGCACGTTCCCCGCGGACCCGGCGTACTCCCGGCTGATCAGCGAGCCTGCGGAGGTCATCGGCCGGCGCCTCGCGCGGGAGGGCGTCCTCGGGCGGTTCGCCGTCGACTTCGTCGTCGTCCGCGACGTGTCGGGGGCCTGGACGGCGCACGCCATCGAGCTCAACCTGCGCAAGGGCGGGACCACGCACCCGTTCCTGACGCTGCAGTTCCTCACCGACGGCCGCTACGACGGACCCTCGGGCCGCTACCTGACATCCACCGGCGACGAGAAGCATCTGGTCGCGACCGACCACCTCGAGGCGCCGGAGCTGCGCGCGCTGCGTGTGGTCGACCTCTTCGACGTCGTCGCGCGGCACGGCCTCCACTTCGACCAGTCCCGGCAGACCGGCGTCGTGTTCCACATGATCAGCTGCCTGACCGAGCTGGGCCGCGTGGGCATGACGGCCGTCGGGGACACGCCCGAGCAGGCGATGGAGCTCTACCGGCGCGCCGAGGAGGTCCTCCTCGCGGAGGGCACGGCGGCCGGGCGCGCGCGGGCGCTGCCGGGATGACGACGGACGCCGTCGACCGCGTCTGGTACGTCGCCTACGGGTCGAACCTGAGCGTCGACCGGTTCCGCTTCTACCTGCACGGCGGCCGCCCGCCCGGGAGCCTGCGAACCTACCCCGGGTGCCGCGACCGGACCGAACCCGCCCGCACCGTCCCGCTCGTCGTCCGCGGGAGCCTGTCGTTCACCGGGGCGTCGAAGGCCTGGGGCGGGGGCACGGCCGTGTTCGACCCGGACGGGCGGGGCTGGGTCGCCGCGGCCGCCTACCTGCTCCGCGTCGGGCAGCTGGCGGACGTCCTGGCCCAGGAGATGCGCCGCGACCCGGAGAACGACCTCGACCTGCAGACCCTCTGGCGCGAGGGCCGGCACCGGTACGGCCCCGGGCGCTACGAGACGATCGTGCACCTGGGTGAGCGCGACGACATCCCCCTCGTCACCCTGACCTCCGAGCCGTTCGACGACGCGCCGCTGGCCGCACCGACCGAGGCCTACGTGCAGACGATCTCGACGGGCCTGCACCAGACGCACGGCTGGGGTCCGGACGAGGTCCGCCGGTACCTCGGCGCCATCCCGGGTATGACCGAGGCGGTCTCGTCGTCGTGAGGACGGCCCCGCGCCGGCGACCGCTGTGTGCGCGCTGAGCGCCAGTTGTGGAGGACGCCGCCACCACTGCACACAACGTGCACGGGACCCCCGCGCAAGTCCCTGACGTGCGCAGACACCGATGCCTAGCGTGGCGCTCATGACCGACTCCGGTGCACCGACGCCCCCCACCACGCCCGCTCTCCCCGGCCCGTCGCCCACCTGGGTGGCGGGCCGTCCTGCTGCCGTCCCCAGCGAGCCCGGCCCGCTCGCCCGGGCGCTGGTCCCCTTCTGGGCGGAGCGCCGACGACCCGTCGAGACGCGCACCCTCGTCCTGTGCGCGACCGCCGGCGTGCTCGGCGGCGGGCTGCTCGTCGGTCACCGGCCCGGCCTGGGAGCCGCCCTGGTCGGGCTCCTGGTCTGGGTGGCGGCCGCGCCGGCCCTCGTGCGGCGCCGCGACGTCCACGACCTGGCGACCGCGGCACTGTCGATCGCCCTGGTCGTCGTCGTCGCCTTCCGCGACGCGGGCTGGGTCGTCGTGCTCTGCGCGCTCGTGGCCGCGTGGGCGGGGGCAGCCGCGGTGACCTCGTCGAGGTCGGCCCCGGCCGCCGCGCTCGCGCCGCTCAGCTGGGCCGCGGGCGCCGTCCGGGCGCTGCCGTGGGTGGCCAAGGGCGTCGAGACCCGGCTGGGCCGGCGCCGGGGACAGCTGCTGGTCGCGCTGCGCAGCGTGGCGATCACCGTCGGTCTGCTGCTCGTGTTCGGGTTGCTGTTCGCCAGCGCCGACCGCGTCTTCGCCAGCTACCTGCCGCGGATCCAGGCCGACCTGCTCCCGGGCCAGGTCGTCGTCGGCGCCCTGGTCGCGCTCGTCGCCGCGGCGCTCGCGCACCTCGCCCTCGCCCCGCCGAGCTGGTCGGACGCGCGGCTGCCCGAGCGGACGCCTGCCCGGAGCGGTGAGTGGCTGCTGCCCGTGGTGGCGCTCGACGTGATGGTGGTGGGGTTCGTCGCCGTGCAGGTCGGCGGACTGCTCGGGGGCCACCGGCACGTGCTCGAGACTGCCGGCCTGACCTACGCGCAGTACGCGCGGGAGGGATTCGCGCAGCTGGTCGTCGTCACCGCCCTCACGCTCGTCGTCGTCGCGGTCGCCGCCCGGCGTGCCCCCCGCGAGACGCCGCGGGACCGGCTGACCTCCCGGATCGCCCTCGGGGTGCTCTGCCTGGGCACCCTCGGCGTCGTGGCGTCGGCGCTGCGCCGCATGGACCTGTACGTCGAGGCCTTCGGGCTGACCCGGCTGCGGGTGTTCGTCGTCGTCGTCGAGCTGACGCTCGCCGCGGTGTTCCTGCTGGTCATGGCGGCCGGCATCCGGTGGCGGGGCCGGTGGCTCCCGCGCGCGGTCGTGCAGGTGGTCGCCGTGGCGATGCTCGGGCTGGCGCTGGTCAACCCCGACGCGCAGATCGTCCGGCTCAACACCACGGCGGACCTCGTCGCGGACCTCGACGTCGGCTACCTGGCCGGGCTGTCGGCCGACGCCGTGCCGGCGATCGCGCAGATCGAGCACCAGCCGTTCCTGCGCTCCTGCCTGCTCGCCGCCCAGGACGTCCCGGCGGCCACCGGGCTCGCCGACTGGAACCTCGGCCGCCAGCGCGCGTCCTGGGTGCTCGCCGACGAGCCCGGCTCCCCGGGGTCGTGCTCCCGGGTCGGGCGGTGACGCCGGCTCAGACGAGCGCCGCGGTCTCGACCTCCTCGACGGTCTCCTCGGTCCGAGGTCGAGGTCGCGCGGCCAGCGCGGCCAGGCCGAGCACCAGGACGGCGATGACGAACACGGTGATCACGTAGGCGGGCGTGAGCATGTCGGCCAGGACGAGCGCGAGGGCGGCCAGGGCAATCACCACGACGCGCACCAGGGTGCGCTGCTCGTCCAGCCAGACCCCCACGGGGCCCGTGGTGATGCCCCGACGGTCGCCGGCGTTCCGGACCCAGGCGGCCGCCTGCGACGACGAGGCGCGCAGCTGGCGCGCGGCGGTGGTGCCACCGGCGGCGAACGCGATGATCGCCAGGAGCAGGCCGAGCACCAGGCCGACGCGCAGCTCGATGCGCAGCAGCGAGACGACCTGGTCGTAGATCGCGACCGCGGTGTCCACGCGTTGCACGGTGGGTGGCAGGGAGTTGGCGTACAGCGAGCGCCCGATGGCCAGCCCCGCGCCGAGCAGCACCATGGCCCCGGCCAGCGACAGCCCGGCGATGACCAGCGCCCGCGACCGGCGCTGCGCCGCGAGCACACCCGCGGCGAGCAGGGCCAGCGACAGGTACGGCAGCAGGCCGCCGACGACGTCGATCAGCCGGTAGGCGTTCTGCAGCCGCACCAGGTCGGCGCTGTTCGCGATCGGGAACGTCACGTTGATGGTCGGGATCCGGCTGACCAGGGTGAACCCGGCCTGCTCGAGGGAGGTCTTGACCTGCTCGATGATCGGGGTGATGTCCAGGGTGAGCTGGCCGGCGTCGCTGATCTGCGCGAGCGCGTCCGGGTCGCCGCGCAGGGTGGCCACGATCTGCTCGTGCGCCACCTTGTTGGCCTCCTCCCACGTGTTGGAGAACGCGTCGGAGGTGACGATCTTGTTCACGTTCTTGCGGATGAAGCTCGTGATCGCGTCCTGCAACGGCTGCTGCAGCGACTGGACCGCACCCGAGACGATCGGCGGCAGGTTCAGCTGGGACACCGCGTCGGTGGCCTGCGTGGTCAGCTCCTGCACGTTGAGGGCGTCCACGATCGCGAGGGTGACCCGGTTGGTCACCGCGGACTGGACCAGCGGGTCGTCCGCGATGGGCGCCACCGTGTTGACGTACCGGTCCGTGTCGACCATCAGCCCGCGCGCCCACGAACCCACCACCGCGATCGGCGCGAGCAGCGCCCCGATGAGGATGAGCACCACGGCGGCGGTCGACCGACCCCACTTGCGCCGCGGCCGGGGCGGCGCGGGCTGCATCACGACGACGGGCGGGTTCGCCGTCTCCGCCCGCAGCCGCGCGTTCTCGGTCTCCAGCAGCTGCAGCCGGGCGAGCAGCACCGCCCGGTCCTCGGTCCCCGTCGTCTCCGGGACCTCGACGTCGAGGTGCGTGGGGATCTCGGCCGTGTCCTGCTGGGAGGCCGCCGTGTCGAGCGAGAGCGTGTCGTTCTCCGACGCCCCGGGGGTCTCCGTGTCCGGAGCCTGCTCGTCCGGCGTGACCGGGTCCGCCGCCGGCTCGTCCGGCGTGACCGGGTCCGCGGCCGGCTCGTCCGGCGTGACCGCGTCCGGCGTGACGTAGGGCGACTCGGCGTCGGGGGTCGCGGGCGCGTCGTCGGCGACGGGTGGGTCGGTCGTCGCCTCCGGCTCCGTGTCGGACGGCTTGCCGGACGGACGCCGCGGCTTGCGGGGCGACGAACTGTTCTCGACCACGATTTCTCCCCGATGTCCTGATCTGCACCGCGACAGGTCGAGCATGTCAGTTCCCCTGGTCAGAGCGCGAGAGTGGCCGCACCCGGGTGTCCGACGAGTCCCGGGACGGTCCACCCGGGGGACGCCTCGAGCGATCCCGCGGCGGGAACGGTGCGAACGAAGAGCGCTGCCGCCCCCGGACCTGTCCGCCCGCCGTCCCGGGCCGTGCCGACCGCCCGACCGCTCAGCCGTAGAAGACGCGCTCCACCACGGTGCGCGCCCGACGGGCCGTGCGCAGGTAGTCCTGCTCCAGCTCGCCGCCGGAGCCCGCCGGGTAGCCGACCACCCGCGCGAGGCCGGCCAGCGCCTGCCGGTCGTGCGGGAGAACGTCGGCGTGGGCGCCACCGCGGCCGCTCCACAGCACGTTGGCGTCCCTCAGCCGGCTGGCCAGCAGCCACGCCTCGCTCAGCACGCGGGCGTCGTCGGCGTCGAGCAGGCCGGCCGCAGTCGCGGCGTCGAGCGCCCCGAGCGTGGTCGTGGTGCGCAGCGCCGGGACCGCGTGGGCGTGCTGCAGCTGCAGCAGCTGGGCGGTCCACTCGACGTCGGAGATGCCGCCTCGCCCGAGCTTGAGGTGCCGGGCGGGCTCGACGCCGCGCGGCAGCCGCTCGGACTCGACCCGGGCCTTGATCCGGCGCACCTCACGCTCGGCCCCGGCGTCGATGCCGCCGGCCGGGTACCGCAGCGGATCGACGAGCCGGATGAACCGCTCCCCCAGCTCGTCGTCCCCCGCGACCGGACGCGCACGGAGCAGCGCCTGGCTCTCCCACGTCGAGGACCAGCGCCCGTAGTACTCCGCGTACGAGTCGAACGACCGCACCAGCGGGCCGTTGCGCCCCTCCGGCCGCAGGTCCGCGTCGACCTCGAGCGTCGGCTCGGGGCCGACGGTCCCGAGCAGCGAGCGGAGCTTCGTCGTCACCTGGAGCGCGAACTCCTGCGCGGTGACGGCGTCCACTCCCTCGACGGGGTCGTGCACGAACAGGACGTCCGCGTCGGACGAGTACCCCATCTCGCCGCCGCCCCAGCGGCCCATCGCGACGACGAGCAGCCGGGTCGGGTTCTCCTGCAGCCCCTTCTCGGCGCGCACCTCCCACTCGGCGACGCGCAGCGCGCCCACCAGCACGACGTCCGCGGCGGCGCTCAGGCTCCGCGACGCCCGCTCGCCGGTGACCACGCCGAGCACGTCGGCCGCCGCCGTGCGGGACAGCTCGCGGCGGCGCAGCCCGCGCAGCGCGGTGACGGCGGGCACGGGCTCGTCGGACCGCGTGAGGATCGCGTCGGCCTCCGCCGTCAGCCGCTCGAAGGTGCGGGGCACCAGGTCGGCGTCGTCGGCGAGCCACGTGACCGACTCCGGCGACCGGGTGAGCGCGTCCGCCACGTAGCGCGACGTCGACAGCACCAGCGCGAGCCGGCGGGCCGCTGTGCCGGAGTCGCGCAGGAGCTTGAGGTACCAGTGCGTCGCGCCCAGCTCGTCGGACAGCCGCCTGAACGCGAGCAGCCCGCCGTCGGGGTCGGCCCCGTCCGCGAACCAGCCGAGCATGACCGGCAGGAGCTGGCGCTGGATCGCCGCCCGCCGGGAGACTCCCTCGGTCAGGGCCGCGATGTGCCGCATGGCGCCCGCGGGGTCGGTGTAGCCGATCGCGGCGAGCCGGGCCTTGGCCGCGTCCGGCGCGAGGCTGGCCTCCTCCGTGGACAGCTGCGCGGTCGCCGGCAGCAGGGGCCGGTAGAACAGCTCCTCGTGCAGGCCGCGGACCTCCCGGCGGGCGGCGCGCCAGCGGTCGTCCAGCCCCTGGGCCCCCTCGGCGCGCATCCCGATCGAGCGCGCGAGGCGGCGCAGGTCCGGCTCCGAGGTGGGCATGAGGTGCGTGCGCCGGAGCCGGTACAGCTGGATGCGGTGCTCGAGCACGCGGAGCAGCCGGTAGCAGACGGCCAGCTGCGCGGCGTGCGCGCGGCCGACGTAGCCCCCGGCGGCCAGCGCGGCGAGCGCGGTCAGCGTGCTGGGGCTGCGGATCGACTCGTCGGCGCGCCCGTGCACCAGCTGCAGCAGCTGCACGGTGAACTCGACGTCGCGCAGCCCGCCCACGCCCAGCTTCAGCTGACGGTCCGCCTCCGCCGCCGGCACGTGCCCCTCGACCCGTCGGCGCATGGCCTGCGAGTCCTCGACGAAGTGCTCGCGCGTCACGGCGCTCCACACGAAGGGCTGCGTCATCTCCACGTACTCGCGGCCCAGCGCCTCGTCCCCCGCCAGCGGTCGGGCCTTGAGCAGCGCCTGGAACTCCCACGTCTTGGCCCACCGCTCGTAGTACGCCTTGTGGCTGGCCATCGTCCGGACCAGCGGTCCGTCCTTGCCCTCGGGCCGCAGCGCGGCGTCGACCGGCCAGAGCGCCGGCTCGGCCGACGGCGTCGAGCAGGCGCGGGCCAGCCCCGCCGCGAGACGGGCACCCGCGGCCAGCGCTTCGGCCTCGTCCACGCCGTCCACCGGTTCGGCGACGTAGATGACGTCGACGTCGCTCACGTAGTTGAGCTCGCGGCCGCCGCCCTTGCCCATGCCGATGACCGCGAGCCGCACGCCCCGACCGTGGTCGTCGAGGTCCGCGCGGGCGAGGGCGAGCGCCGCCTCGAGGGCGGCACCGGCGAGGTCGGCCAGCGCCGCGGCGATGCCCGGCAGGCGGGACAGGGGCTCCGAGCTGGTCAGGTCGGTCGCCGCGATCCGGAGCAGGCGCGACCGGTAGGCCAGCCGCATCGCGTCGGTACCGGGAGGCCCGACCACCGTCGCCACCGGGACGTCCGCGTCGGGGTCGGCCCCGACGGCGGCCAGCAGCTCCGCGCGGACCGCGGCGACGGGCACGCCCGTGCCCGGGCTGTCGTCGAGCACCACCCGCAGGTTCTCCGGGTGCGCCACCAGCGTGTCGCCCAGGGCGACCGAGGCGCCGACGACGGCGAGCAGCCGCGCCCTGGCGGGGCCGTCCTGCTCGAGGATGCCGCGCAGCAGGCCCAGGAGCTCCGGGTTGCCGACGACGGCCCCGGCGAGCTTCGCGAGCGCGAGCAGCGCCTGGTCCGGGTCCGCCACGTCGGCCAGGGGCGCGATGAGCAGGTCCGCCGGCGCGTCGACCACGCGCAGCAGGGCCGCGTCGGACAGCAGCCGTTCCGCGCGCGCGGCGTCGGCGACCCCGACCCGCGTGAGCCGGCCCGCCAGCGACGACCCGCGTCCCGCCGTGGTGCTCACAGGACCGGCAGGAACCGCCGCAGCTCGTACGGCGTGACCTGCGAGCGGTACGCCTCCCACTCCTGGCGCTTGTTGCGCAGGAAGTAGTCGAACACGTGCTCACCCAGCGTCTCCGCGACGAGCTCCGAGCGCTCCATGATCGAGATCGCGGCGTCCAGCGACTGCGGCAGCGGCTCGATGCCGAGCGCCCGGCGCTCGGCGTCCGTCAGCTCCCACACGTCGTCCTCGGCGCCCTCGGGCAGCTCGTAGCCCTCCTCGACGCCCTTGAGGCCGGCCGTGAGCAGCAGCGCGAACGCGAGGTAGGGGTTGGTGGCCGAGTCGATCGCGCGGTACTCGATGCGGCTCGAGTTGCCCTTGCCGGGCTTGTACATCGGCACGCGCACGAGGGCCGACCGGTTGTTGTGGCCCCAGCAGACGTAGCTCGGCGCCTCGGCGCCGCCCCACAGCCGCTTGTAGGAGTTCACGAACTGGTTGGTCACGGCGGTGATCTCGGGGGCGTGCCGCAGCAGGCCGGCGATGAACGAGCGCGCGGTCTTGGAGAGCTCCAGGTGGCCGCCCGCCTCGTGGAACGCGTTGCGGTCGCCCTGGAAGAGCGAGAGGTGCGTGTGCATGCCGGAGCCGGGCTGGTCCGCCAGCGGCTTGGGCATGAAGCTGGCGAAGACGCCCTGCTCGAGCGCGACCTCCTTGACCACCGTGCGGAACGTCATGATGTTGTCCGCCGTGGTCAGCGCGTCGGCGTAGCGCAGGTCGATCTCGTTCTGCCCCGGGCCGGCCTCGTGGTGGGAGAACTCCACCGAGATGCCCATCGACTCGAGCATCGTGATGGCGGCGCGCCGGAAGTCGTGCGCCGTGCCGCGCGGCACGTGGTCGAAGTAGCCGCCCTGGTCGACGGGCACCAGGGGCTGCGTCGGGTCCGCGGGCGCGTCGAACAGGTAGAACTCGACCTCGGGGTGCGTGTAGAAGGTGAACCCCTGGTCGGCGGCCTTGGACAGCGCGCGCTTGAGCACGTTGCGCGAGTCGGCCAGCGACGGCTCGCCGTCGGGCGTGAGCAGGTCGCAGAACATGCGAGCGGTGCCGTGCCGCTCACCGCGCCAGGGCAGGACCTGGAACGTCGAGGGGTCGGGCTTGGCGATCATGTCCGCCTCGTACACCCGCGTCAGGCCCTCGATGGCGCTGCCGTCGAAGCCGATCCCCTCCGAGAAGGCGGCCTCGAGCTCGGCCGGTGCCACCGCGACCGACTTCAGGATCCCGAGCACGTCGGTGAACCAGAGACGGATGAAGCGGATGTCCCGCTCCTCGACCGTGCGGAGCACGAACTCCTGCTGCCTGTCCATGCGGTACATCCTGCCTGATGAACGGCGTCGCCGAGCGTCAGTGTCCGGGGCGGGTCGGCACGGGTCTCCGGCCCCGCGTGAGGAGGGACACGACGGGGCGTCGGGGGTCGGCGCGATGGTTAGGCTCGACCCCATGTCTCACCCCCGCATCGCCCTCGCGCAGATCGACACGCGTGTGGGGGACGTCGACGCGAACGCCCACGCGGTCCTGGAGTGGGCGCGCACCGCCGCGCTGGCCGGGGCGGACCTGCTGGTGTTCCCCGAGATGACGCTGACGGGCTACCCCATCGAGGACCTGGCGCTGCGCGCGTCGTTCCGGCGGGGTGCGGAGGCCGCGCTCCAGCGGACCGCGAAGGCGCTCGCCGACGAGGGTCTGGGCAACCTGGCGGTGCTCGTCGGCACCGTCGGGGAGAAGGTCGTGACGCCCGTGCACGAGCCGGGCGCCCCGGAAGGGCCACGGCGGCCCACCAACCAGGCGGTGCTGCTGCAGCACGGCCAGGTGCAGGTCCGCTACGACAAGCACCACCTGCCCAACTACGGCGTGTTCGACGAGTACCGGATCTTCGCGTCGGGCGACGACGTCTGCGTCATCGACGTGCAGGGCCGCCGGGTCGGGGTCGTGATCTGCGAGGACATCTGGCAGGACGGCGGACCGGTCTCGCAGATGGACGAGAACGAGGTGTCGCTGCTGGTCGTGCTGAACGCGTCGCCGTACGAGGAGGGCAAGGGGTACCAGCGCGTCGAGCTCGCGGCACGCCGGGCCCACGAGGTCGAGGCACCGGTCGCGTACGTGAACCTCGTCGGAGCCCAGGACGACCTGGTCTTCGACGGCGGCTCGTTCGTCATCGCGACGGACGGCACGGTGCTGACCCGCGCGCCGCAGTTCGTCGAGCACCTGCTGGTGTGGGACCTGCTCGACGACGACGACGCGCCGGCCACCGGCCCCGTCGCCCAGCCGCTCGCGCCCGACGAGGAGGTCTACCGCGCGCTGGTCACCGGCCTGCACGGGTACGTCACCAAGAACGGCTTCCACTCGGTCGTGCTCGGCATGTCCGGTGGCATCGACTCCGCCCTGGTGGCGGCCATCGCCGCCGACGCCCTCGGCGGCGAGAACGTGGTCGGTGTCTCGATGCCGTCGGTCTACTCGTCGGACCACAGCCGGGACGACGCGCAGGACCTCGCCAAGCGGATCGGCGCCGACTTCCGCGTGCAGCCCATCAAGCCGATGGTCGACGCGTTCGAGGCGGAGATGCCGCTCGAGGGCGTGGCCGCGGAGAACCTGCAGGCCCGGGTGCGCGGCGTCATCCTCATGGCGATCTCGAACCGCGAGGGCCACCTGGTGATCGCGCCGGGCAACAAGACCGAGCTCGCGGTCGGGTACACCACGATCTACGACGCCGGCAGCATCGGCGGCTTCGCCCCCATCAAGGACGTCGACAAGTCGCGGGTGTGGGCACTGGCGCGCTGGCGCAACAACGCCGCGCTGGACGGCGTCTTCGGCCCGGACGAGCTGCCGCCCATCCCGGAGTCGTCGATCACCAAGCCGCCGTCGGCGGAGCTGCGGCCGGGGCAGGTCGACCAGGACTCGCTGCCGCCGTACGACGTCCTCGACGAGGTGCTGGACGCGTACGTCGAGCACGCCGAGGGCAGGGCCGAGCTGCTCGCCCGCGGGTTCGACCCGGCCGTCGTCGACAAGGTCCTCGCGCTCGTCGACCGCGCCGAGTGGAAGCGACGTCAGTACCCGCCGGGCACCAAGGTCACCGCGCTGGCCTTCGGCCGCGATCGCCGGCTACCGATCACTACCCGTTGGCGCGAGCCGTGAGCACACCGACAGGAGCCCCAGGAATGAGCCAGACCCCGAAGCGCGTGCGCGTGCACCACCTGCTCGAGGCCAAGGAGCGCGGTGAGCGGCTGACGATGCTCACGGCCTACGACGCCGTGACGGCGCGGATCTTCGACGAGGCCGGCATCGACATGCTGCTGGTCGGCGACTCGATCGGGAACACCATGCACGGGCACACGACGACGCTGCCTGTCACGGTGGACGACCTCATCCCGCCGGCACGTGCGGTCGCCGGCGCCGCGAAGCGCGCGTTCGTCGTCGCCGACCTGCCGTTCGGCTCGTACGAGGCGGGTCCGGCGCAGGCGCTCGGGACCGCCGTGCGGATGATGAAGGAGACCGGCGTCGCGGCCGTGAAGTTCGAGGGCGGCAAGCGCGTCGTCCCGCAGATCAAGGCGCTCACGGATGCCGGGATCCCGGTCGTCGCGCACCTTGGCTACACACCGCAGTCGGAGAACCTGCTCGGCGGGCCGCGCGTCCAGGGCCGCGGAGACCTGGCGGCGGAGCTGCTGTGCGAGGACGCCGTCGCCATCGCCGAGGCAGGAGCCGTCGCGGTGGTCCTGGAGATGGTCCCGGCGCCGGTCGCCGCACGGGTCACCGAGATCCTGCAGATCCCCACGATCGGCATCGGCGCCGGGTCGCAGTGCGACGGGCAGGTGCTGGTCTGGGTCGACATGGCGGGGATGACCGACTGGTCCCCGCGCTTCGCCAAGCGGTTCGGCGAGGTCGGCGCCGCGCTGCGGGCCGCCGCGACGGCCTACGCCGACGAGGTGCGCGGCGGCACGTTCCCGGACGCGGACCACCAGTTCGACGCGTGAGCAGACGCGGGCGCGTCCTGGTCCGGGCGGGCGCGGCCGTCGTGCTCGTCGTCCTGGTCGCGCTCGCGGTCCCCGTCGCGTCGGGCGTCTGGCCGGTCGCGCAGGTGGTGTCGTTCCGCGCGCTGCTCGGGCTCGGCGCCGCCGCGGCCGCAGTCGCGCTGCTGGCCGTGCCGTGGACACGGGTCCGGCTCCTGCCGGTCACCGTCGCCCTCGCGATCGGGGCGCTCGCCCAGAGCTCCGTGCTCGTCGTGCGGTCCGTCCCCCAGCACGTCGCCGCGGCGCCGCCGGACGCGCAGGTGGTCGTCCTGTCGTTCAACACGCTCGACACCGTCGACGCCCAGCTGCTCGCCGGGCTGGCCCTCGACCACCACGCCGACGTCGTCGTGCTGCCCGAGACGTCGGACTACACCGCCCGGATGACGGCGAAGCGCATGGCGGCCGCGGGTCACCCGATGCAGCTGCTCACCGCCGAGGGCCACACGTCCTTCGTCGCCGGGACTGCGCTGCTCGTGTCCGCTCGGCTGGGCTCCTACCCGACCGCCGAGCCGCTCCCGACGAGGCTCGGCGCGCTGCTCGCGGCACCGGCCGACCCCCGGACGTCGCCCGTGCTCGTCGCAGCCCACCCGATCGCGCCCGGCCGCCGCGGCGCGATGCCCGGGTGGCGCACCGAGACCCGGCTGGTGGCCGACACGTGCGCCGGAACGCCCGGCGCGATCGTCGCGGGCGACCTCAACGCGACGCTGGACCACCCCGGCCTGCAGGACCTTGGCCCGTGCGTCGACGCGGCCCGAGCGGCCGGGGCCGGGGCGCTCGGCACGTGGCCGGCGTCCGCACCCCGGCTCCTCGCGGCGCCGATCGACCACGTGCTGGTCGACGGGCGGGCGTGGCGGGTGGTCGGCTTCCAGGTGCTTCAGCGCACCGGCGGCAGCGACCACCGCCCGATCCTCGCGACGCTGGTGCGCCGCTAGGACTTCTCCTCGTCCTGCGCGTCCCAGTCCTGGTTGCGCTTGCGCGCCTTCTCCAGCGCGTGCGTCGCCTCCTCGCGCGTCGCGTACGGGCCCATGAGCTTGGTCCAGTCGCTCTGCCGGCCCTCCTCGACCTCGTGGGTCTCGGTGTTGAACCAGAACTTCTCCGCCATGGTGCTCTCCCTTCGCCCAGGGCACCGCGGCGACCGGCCTGACCGGCCTCGATGCCCTCCTGTCCGTAGACTGCCAGGTATGTCGACGGTGCACGCGCCACGAGCCGCCCTGGTCCCCGGGACGCAGAGTCCCCGCCGGGCGGTCGGGGCGTCCATCGCCCGTCCCGAGTACGTCGGCCGGCCCGGTCCCGCGCACTGGTCGGGCGGCAACGTCCTCGAGCCGGAGATGATCGAGCGCGTCCGCGTGGCCGCGCGCATCGCCGCCCAGGCGCTGGAGCTCGTCGGCAGCCACGTCGCCCCGGGCGTCACCACGGACGAGCTCGACGCCATCGGGCACGAGTTCATGGTCGACCACGGCGCGTACCCGTCGACGCTGGGCTACCGCGGCTTCCCCAAGTCGCTGTGCACGTCGATCAACGAGGTCATCTGCCACGGCATCCCCGACTCGACCGTGGTCGAGGACGGGGACATCGTGAACATCGACGTCACCGCCTACATCGGCGGCGTGCACGGCGACAACAACGCGACCTTCCTCGCGGGCGACGTGGACGAGGAGTCCCGGCTGCTGGTCGAGCGCACGCGTGAGTCCCTGACCAGGGCGATCAAGGCGGTCGTGCCGGGTCGGGAGATCAACGTGATCGGGCGCGTCATCGAGAAGTACGCGGCGCGGTTCGGGTACGGCGTCGTCCGCGACTACACCGGGCACGGCGTCGGCCCCGCCTTCCACACCGGGCTGGTGATCCCCCACTACGACGCGGCCCCCGCCTACGACACCCTGATCGAGCCGGGCATGGTCTTCACGATCGAGCCGATGCTCAACCTCGGCACCCCCGACTGGGTGATGTGGGACGACGACTGGACCGTCCTGACGGCCGACGGCCGACGCAGCGCGCAGTTCGAGCACACCCTGCTGGTCACCGACACCGGAGCGGAGATCCTGACCCTGCCATGAGCGACAACAAGCACAAGAAGTCCCCCGACACGGCCTTCGGCATCGACATCGGCGGCAGCGGGATCAAGGGCGCCCCGGTGTCGCTGGCCGACGGCGAGTTCGCCGCGGACCGGCTCCGCATCCCGACGCCGCAGCCCTCGACGCCCGACGCGGTCGCCGAGACCGTCGGCAAGGTCGTCGACTCGTTCCACCTGGCGAAGGACGTGCCGATCGGGGTCACGTTCCCAGCGGTGATCCTCCACGGGGTCGCGCAGTCGGCTGCCAACGTCGACAAGTCGTGGATCGGCACGGACGTCGAGAAGGCCGTGCACAGCGCGACCGGGCGCAAGGTCCTGGCGGTCAACGACGCCGACGCGGCGGGCTATGCCGAGGTCCTGTACGGCGCGGCGAAGGGTGTGGAGGGCGTGGTCCTCGTGGTCACGCTCGGCACCGGCATCGGGTCCGCGCTCATCGTCGACGGGCACCTGGTGCCCAACACCGAGCTGGGCCACCTGGAGATCGACGGGTTCGACGCCGAGTCGCGCGCGGCCGAGAGCGTCCGCGACCGCGAGGGCCTGGACTGGGCGGGGTGGGCCGCGCGCCTGCAGAGGTACTTCACCGTCGTCGAGAACCTGTTCTGGCCCGACCTCATCGTGGTCGGCGGCGGCGTGAGCAAGCACCACGCCGACTTCCTGCCGCTGCTCGACATCCGGACCGAGATCGTCCCGGCGAAGCTGCGCAACGCGGCCGGCATCGTCGGCGCCGCCGCCCTCGCCGCCGAGGCGCACGGCTGACCCGTGCGCGACCTCCTCGAGGTCGCACCTGGTGTACACGTCGCCACGAGCCTCGTGTACACCACGACGTCCACCGTCGTCGTCGGTCCCGACGGGACGTGCCTGGTGGTCGACCCGGCCGTGACGGCGGGCGAGGTCGACGACCTCGGCGCGGCGATCCAGGAGCGCGGCTGGACCCCGGTCGCCGTGTGGTCGACGCATGCGCACTGGGACCACGTCCTGGACGGCCGCCGGTTCTCCACGCTGCCCCGGTGGTCGGACGGGACCGCGGCGACCGATCCGGAGACCCTCGCGGCCGAGCGCGACGCCGACCCCGAGCTGGCGCGCACCCGCGAGGCCCGCGCGCCGATCGCCGCGGTCGTGGCTCCGTATCCGCGGCGGGAACCCGGCGTCCTCGACTGGGCCGGCCCGCCCGTGCACGTCCTGTCGCACGCGGCGCACGCCCGCCCGCACACCGCGCTCTGGCTGCCCGAGGCCGGCGTGCTGGTCGCCGGCGACCTGCTCTCCGACGTCGAGATCCCCCTCCTGGACCTGACCGCGGACGACCCCGTCGGTGACTACCTCGCTGCGCTCCACCTGCTCGCAGCGCTGCCGGCGTCGGTCGTGATCCCGGGCCACGGCCGCGTCGGAGGCCGGGACGAGCTGCGCCGCCGGCTCGTCGCGGACCGCGCCTACCTGGCCGCGCTGGTGTCCGGCACGTCGTGGGACGACGAGCGCCTGGCACTCCCCTGGGTCGCCGCCGCACACGCCGCGCAGCAGGCGGCGGTGGGACCGTGATCGGTATGGGATGGCTCATCGCGGCGGGCGTCGTCACGCTCGCGGTCCTGCTCCTCGCGCTGGACCGCATGGTCGCGCGCGGCTGGTTCGACCGGCGGCACCCGCGCGAGCGCCGCGCGGCAGAGCACGCGGCCGCGAGCGGCATGCTCGGGGACCTCATCGACGTCTTCCAGCCGAACCGGGTGCACCTGACCGCGGAGCAGGAGCGGCAGAAGCTCGACATCCTGCAGACCGGCGACGCGGCCGGGCGCCTGGACCTCGACAGCGGGGTCGTCCGCCTCGACCAGGACCCGTCCCGCCAGTAGCGTGCCGCGCATGGCACCTGTGGTCTCCCACCTGACGATCGACTGCGCCGACCCCGCCGCCCTCGCCCGCTGGTGGCGCGAGGTGCTCGGCTGGTCCTACACCTGGGAGCCGGCGGACGACGACGACGAGATCGGCATCGAGCCGGCGGACGGCCGCGGCACGGGCTGGCTGTTCCTCAAGGTGCCGGACGTGAAGACCGGTAAGAACCGCCTGCACGCCGACCTGCGCCCGCCCAACGGTTCCGACCAGGCCACCGAGCTCGAGCGCCTGCTCTCGCTCGGCGCCACGCGCGTCGACATCGGTCAGGGCGAGGTGCCGTGGCACGTGCTGGCCGACCCCGAGGGCAACGAGTTCTGCCTGCTGCGCAGCACGCCGGACCAGGTCGCGGCGATCCTCGCGTCGCAGTCGACCGCCGGCTGATCCGGTCCCCCGCACGAGTGACGTGCGGGACGAGGCTCGAAATCGGACGATTCGGTCGGTAGGTTCCTGGGATGGTCAGCGCCGCACTTCCGGTCCTGGGCGACGTCGCGTGGGAGGACTGGGAGCAGTGGCTCCCGCTCGCGCTCTCCGTCGTGACGCTCGTCGCCGCGCTCGGCGCCTGGATCCTCGCGGGCAAGGCGGCGCGGCGCAGCGCACGCCTGGCCGACGCGACCCACAAGCAGGCGAGGGCCTTCGACGAGCAGGTGGCGATCGCCCGCGAGGCACTGGGCCTGGCCCGGCAGGAGGCGCAGAACGCCCGCTCGGACGCCGAGCGGCAGCGCCAGGAGACCGATCGGACGCGGCGCATGCTCGAGGAGACCCGGCTCGACTCGCTGGCACCCAGCATCGTCGCCCGCGCGTTCCCCGACGGCTCCGGTGCGCCCGGCCGCCCCGCGCTGGAGGCGTGCCAGCTCACGGCCGGCGGCCAGGACCGCTGGCGGCCGGTCACCGGCCAGCTCCAGGTCGGCCGGGACCAGACCTACGCGTTCCGCACCGCGCTCACGCTCTGGTTCGAGAACGTGTCCGACCGCGCCGCCCAGGTCGACATCGTCGAGGCCGCCGGCGGCGAGCTGGACCTGCTGCCCGGGCACCCGCTGGTCGTCCCGGCGCGCGAGTCGCGCAGCATCACGTGGATGCGGATGTGGACCTCGCGAGACCTCGACAGCGACCAGCAGATCCAGGACCCGTCGGCGTGGCTGTTCAACCTCGCGTTCACCGCGAGCGACCTCGGCCTGCACGTCCGCGACACCTACGCGTTCGACGGCGACCTGCGGTTCTTCGACCGGGACGGCTCGTGGCTCGTCGTCATGCCCGAGCCGCCCCTGCCCTGGACGTCCGACGTGGCGTCCGTGCTGCCGGGCCGCTCCTACCAGCGGCTCGACGCCACCGTCAGCTGAGCGCCGCGCGCACCAGGGTCGACAGCTTCTTGCCGTCGGCCGACGCCCCGGCGCGCGCCGTGGCCTCCTTCATGACCGCGCCCATGTCCCGCACGGACGTGGCGCCGACGTCGGCGATGACGGACGACACCAGCGCGGCGAGCTCGCCGTCGGACAGCTGCGCCGGCAGGTACGTCTCGATGAGGTCGGCCTCCGCCGTCTCGGTCGCGGCCCGCTCGGGCGCGTTCGCGTCCGTGTAGATCTGCGCGGAGTCGCGGCGCTTCTTCACCTCGCGCGCCAGGATCTTGAGCACGTCGTCCTCCGACAGCTCCTTCTCGACCGTGCCCGCCTTCGCCTCGAACCGCACCGCACCGATGATCTGGCGCAGGATGCCGGTGCGCTCGGTGTCCCGGGCCTTCATGGCGGTGGTCAGGTCGGACGTCAACTGGTCGAGGGTGCTCATGGCAGCCATCGTGCCCCGTGCCGGGCGGTCGGCGCAGTCGGAATGCCCGAGGGGCGGATGAGTCAGTCGATACGCCGGGTTCTGTCCTCGCGCGCGGTTGCCCGCAGCTGCGCGAGTGGCGGCCATCCCTCTACGACGTACGTTGCCGCACGCCTCCAGCGGCCTACCCGGGAGCTCGGGCGAGCAGCCCTCGAACGCTCCCTGTCTGACCTTGCTCCGGGTGGGGTTTACCAAGCCGCACCGGTCACCCGGCACGCTGGTGGTCTCTTACACCACCGTTTCACCCTTACCCGACCGGCGGACCGGTCGGGCGGTCTGTTCTCTGTGGCACTGTCCCGCGGGTCACCCCGGGTGGGTGTTACCCACCACCCTGCTCTGCGGAGCCCGGACGTTCCTCGGCGAGCCCGAGGGCTCGACGCGGCCGCCTGACTGACTCATCCGCGCCGACAGCCTAGCGGGCTCCGCGCGGTCGAGTTTTTCACCCATCCTTCATCCCCTCCGCTCCGAACCAGGGGCATGAACACCACACACGGACTGACCCGGCGCGAGCGCGTGATCCTCGCCCACCTGGCCCTGCCCCTCACGCTCGGCGAGATCGCCGCATCGTTGTTCGTCACCCGGAACACGGTGAAGTCGCAGGTCCGCTCGATCTACATGAAGCTCGGCGTGGCCGACCGGGAGTCGGCGCTCTCGGTGGGTCGCGCGCGCGGCCTGGTGCCGGCGGACCTGGGGATGCCCGAGGTCGAGCAGACGCGGCGCCGCCTCATGGAGATTCCCGTGCCGGCCGTTCAGACGTCGACGCGGTAGGTCAGCGACAGCTCGTCGCCCGAGACCCCGCGGATGCCCCAGTTCTCGGGCGGGCTCTCGATGATGATGACCTCGAGATCGTCGGCCGACAGGCCCAGCGTGGGCGCGACGTCGTCGAAGAAAGCGGCGATGAGCGCGCGGCGGGCCTCCCGGCTGCGGCCGGTGAAGCAGAGGATCTCGACCACGAGGTAGTCCTTGCCGCGCGGCGCGACCAGGTCGTCGGCGTCGAGCAGCAGGAAGCGGTGGAACCGCTTGTCCTGCGGCAGCCCCCACGTGCCGGTGATGACGCGGTGGATCGCGTCCGACACCGAGCCGCGCCGGTCCTGCCAGACGTCGCGCCGGCCGTAGATCTTCACGTGCGCCATGCGGTCCTCCTCGCGCTCGGTCGTCGCGCGGAGCCTACAGTTCAGGCGTGCTCGTGCTCCTGCCGCCCTCCGAGGGCAAGACGCCGCCGCGCGCCCGCGGCCCCCTGCTCGATCTCGACGGCCTCTCCGCGCCCGGGCTCACCCCCGTGCGGGAGAAGGTGCTCGACGCGTTGATCGAGGTCAGCGCGGGGTCGGGTGCCGTTCACGCGCTCGGCGTGGGTGCCACGCTTGCCGACGAGGTCGCGCGCAACACGGACCTGCGCACCGCACCGACGGCCCCGGCGAAGCGGGTGTACTCGGGCGTCCTGTACGCGGCGGCCGGGCTCGACCGGCTCACGCCCACCGGCCGTGCCCGCGCGGCGGAGAGCGTGCGGATCGTGTCCGGGCTGTGGGGGCTCGTGGCACCCGACGACCCGATCCCGGCCTACCGCCTCTCCATGGCCACCCACCTGCCCGGCATCGGCCACCTCCCGGGTGCGTGGCGCGACGCGCTCGACCTCGAGCTCTCCGGCCGGCCCGAGGGCGAGCTGGTGGTCGACTGCCGCTCGGCGACCTATCTCGCGGCGTGGCACCCGCCCGCCACGGCGGACTGGGTGGCCGTCCGCGTGGTCCGCGAGCTCGACGGGCAGCGATCCGTGGTGTCGCACAACGCCAAGCACACGCGCGGGGTGCTCACCCGTCACCTGCTGACGCGGCGCGGCAAGGCGCCGCACGACGCGGCGTCGCTGGCCCGGGTGTCCCGAGAGCTCGTCGGCACCGCCCTGCTCGACGTCGAGCTGGGGCCGCCCGCGCGCGGCGCCCGGACCCTCACCCTCGTCGTGGCCTGAGTGGCCCGCCGCCGGCGCGTGCCCTGGTGGCTCCTCGCCGTCGTCGTCACGGTCGCGCTCGTGTCCACCGGTGCGCTGCCCGCGGCCGACGCCCGCGAGCTGGCCGAGCGCACCCTGCCGATCCTCGTGTTCGTCGCCGCACTCACCGTGGTGGCGGAGATGTGCGCGGGGGCTGGCCTCTTCGACGCGGCAGCGGGGCTCGCGTCGCGCGTCACCGGCGGGCGTCGGTGGGCGCTCTGGGGCCTGGTCGTGCTCCTCGCGACTCTGAGCACGGCGGTCCTGTCGCTCGACACGACCGCGGTGCTCCTCACGCCCGTCGTCATCGCGCTGGCGCGCCGCACTCACACGCCGCCGCTGCCGTTCGCCCTCGCGGTCCTCGCGCTGGCGAACACGGCGTCGCTGGTGCTGCCCGTCTCGAACCTCACCAACCTGCTCGCCGACCACCTCTTGCGGAGGGCCGACGTGGGGTACCTCGGGCTGATGTGGGCGCCCGCGCTCGCCGCGATCGTGGTGACCGTGTCCGTCCTGGCCGTGCGGGACCGGCGCTCGCTGCACGGCCGCTACGACGTCCACCCGCCTCGCGCCGTCAAGGATCGCGTGCTGCTCGGGCTGTGCGCGGTCGCGGTGGGCGCGCTCGGGGTCGCGTTCGTCGTCGGCGCCCCGACCGCGCCGACAGCCGTCGTCGCCGCCGTCGTCCTGCTCGGCGCCACGCTGCTGCGGCACCAGAAGCTCCCGGTCGCCGCGCGCGACCTCGTCCCGTGGCGGACGCTGCTGGTCGTCCTCGGGCTCTTCGTCGTCGTCGAGACGGCCCACGCGCACGGCCTCGGCACGTTGCTCGCGCAGGCCGCGGGCACCGGCGGCACCGCGGGCGACCTGCTCCGGCTGGCCGCGGTGGGCGCGCTCGCCTCGAACGCGATCAACAACCTGCCCGCCTACCTCGCGCTCGAGCCCGCGGCCGCCGCGGATCCGCTCCGGGTGGCCGCCCTGCTGATCGGCACCGGGGTCGGACCGCTGATCACCCCGTGGGGCTCGCTGGCGACCATCCTGTGGTGGCAGCGCTGCCGGACGGTGCTGCTCGACGTCCACGCCGGGACGATCGTGCGGCAGGGCCTGCTGCTGGCGCCGCTGACGGTCGTCGCCGCCACGCTCGCCCTCGTCGCGACCCACTGAGCGTCAGGCGCGCGCCCCCCAGCCCTCGCTCGGCACCCCCACCACGGCGATCTCGTCGCGACGGTCCTTGAACAACCGCACGATGCTCACCGACGCGGGCGCGACCCGCAGCTGGCTCCAGGACGAGGGCTGCGCGCCCATGGTCACGCCGAGCGCCGCGCGGATGGAGACCGCGTGGCTGACGACGACGACGGTGCGGTCGACGCCCCCTGCGAGCAACCCGTCCAGGCCGCCCTGGAGCCGACGCCCGACGTCCTCGATCGACTCTCCGCCGGGCGGCCGGACGTTCGCCTTGGTGTGCCACGGCTCGAGCTGGCCCGGCCACCGCTCCTCGATCTGCTCGGCGGTGAGGCCCTGCCACTCGCCGAAGTTCGCCTCCTGGAACGTGGCGTCCGTCCGGACGGGCAGCCCGAGCCTCTCGGCGATGATCCCGCCGGTCTGCTGCGTGCGCACCATCGGCGACGCGATGACCTCGCTCGGGTACTCGATGTCGCCCCACAGGTCACGGCCGACGCGGTCGACCAGGTCGGCGGCGTCGCGCGCCTGGCGGAGCCCCGTCTCGTCGAGCGGCGGGCCGGGCTCCCCCGACCCCGAGTAGCCGCGTGAGACGGTCATCGTCGTCTGGCCGTGCCGGACGAGGACCACCGTGACGGGCTGCTCCTGGTCGAACCGGACGCCGGCACCGGACGGTCGTGGCGCGCGGCCGGGCGAGCTGGGCGAGGCGACGTCGGTCACGCTCGCAGTCTTGCCCTCCCGGGCCGGGTTGGCGAGCCCTCAGCCCCGGGCGGGCTCCGGGAGCCTGACCAGGATGCGTCCGCACTCCTCGCAGCGGACCACCTGGTCCTCGGGAGCCTTGACGATCGCCTCGACGTCGAGCGGGTTGAGCTCGAGCCGGCAGCTCTCGCAGCGGCGGCCGCGCAGGGCACCGGCGCCCTTGCCGCCCAGCTGGGCGCGCAGCTTCTCGTAGAGCGCCACCAGCCCGGCGTCGAGGCCCGCGACGGCCGTGGCGCGCTCGGCGGCCACCCCCGCGGCGTCGGCGTCGATCGCGGCGAAGGCGGCGTCGCGCTCGGCCTCGACCGCGGCGCGCTTGTCGGCCAGCGACTCGTGCGCGGTGGTCACCTCGGCCAGGGCCGTCTCGTGCGCCTCGAGCCGCTCCATCACGTCCAGCTCGACCTCCTCCAGCTCCGACTGCCGACGCCCCAGGGTGCCCAGCTCGCTCTGCAGCGCCTGGAGGTCCTTCGGGGTGCCCTGCCCGGAGTCGAGCCGCGCCTGGTCCCGCGCGGCGCGGACCCGGACCTGCTCGACGTCGGCCTCGGCCTTGGTGAGCTCGCGCCGCAGGTCGCTCACCGCGGTCTGCGACGTCACCAGTGCCGTGTGCAGGTCGGTCACCTGCGAGTCGAGCTCGACCAGTCGCGCGAGCTCGGGCAGCGTCCGCTTCTTGTGGGCCAGCTGGTCCAGGCGGGTGTCGAGCTCCTGGACGTCGAGCAGTCGTCGCTGGTCAGCTGCGGGTGCAGTCGTCACGGGTGTCCTTCGGTCGAGGCGTGTGGTGCGGCAGGCTCAGGGCTCCCGACGCGACCCGTCCACGGGTCGGTGCTCAGCGTGCTGACGCGCGTGTCCACCGTAGTCCCCGCAGCGGCCGCGTCCGTCTCGAGGGCACGGGCGGCGAGCGCGAGCCACGGCCACTCGGACGCGAAGTGGGCGACGTCGACGAGGTAGGGCGTCCGGTCGCCGTCGAAGGCGGCCCGCTCCCGCAGCTCGGACGCCGGGTGGTGCCGCAGGTCCGCGGTCACGTAGGCGTCGGCGCCGGACGCGCGGACGGCGTCGAACAACGAGTCGCCCGAGCCGCCCACCACTGCGACGCGTTCGACGTGCCCGTCGGGGTCTCCCGCGAACCGGACGCCCTGGGCCGTCGCCGGCAGCGCGGCCGCGACGACGGCGGCGAAGTCGCGCAGCGTCGTCGGCTCCGCCAGGGCTCCGACGCGGCCGATCCCCGTGCGGCCGGGCCACGTCGCGAGCTCGAGGACGTCGAACGCCGGCTCCTCGTACGGGTGCGCCTCGCGCATCGCGGCGACGACCGCGCCACGCAGCCGGCGCGGCGCGACCATCTCCACCCGCGCCTCGACCACGCGCGACGCCTCCCCCGCCGACCCGATCGATGGCGACGCGTCCGGCGACGGCGTGAACGTGCCCTCGCCGGTCGACGTCCACGCGCAGCGCGAGTACTCGCCGATCGCCCCGGCGCCGGCCGCCGCGAGCGCGTCGACGAGCTGCTCCGCGTCGCCCACCGGGACGAACACCACGTGCTTGTCGAGCGCCTCGGCCGGCGCGGGGTCGAGGGGCACCGTGCGCACCAGCCCGAGGGCGTCCGCGAGCGCGTCGGCGACACCGCCGGTCGCCGCGTCCGCGTTGGTGTGCGCCGTGTACAGGGCGACGCCCGACCGGACCAGGCGGTGCAGCAGCGCACCCTTGAACGTGGTGGCCGCGATCGAGTGCACCGGTCGCAGCAGCAGCGGGTGGTGGGTGACGACGAGGTCGGCCTCCCACGCCACGGCCTCGTCGACGACCGCCGCGACCGGGTCGACGGCGTACAGGACGCGGCGCACGGGCTGGTCGGGGTCGCCGGTGACGAGCCCGACCGCGTCCCACGACTCCGCGGTGGACGGCGGGTACCGGCGCTCGAGCAGCCGCACGACGTCGGCCAGGCGGGGGGCGCTCACGTCCAGCACGCTACCGGGCACCCGCCCGCGCCCCGACGACGTCGACCACGTCGCCGACGGCGATCCGCCCGGTCCGGACAGGGACCATCTGGATGCCGAACCACAGCTCGCCGTCCCAACGCCGGTGCCGGGCCAGGGTCACCAGCGGCTCCTTGCCCTTGACCTGGGTGTCGGGGTCGATCGTCGTCATCACGCAGCGCCCGCAGAGGTCGGCGAAGCGCAGCTCGACGTCGCCGACGACGAGTCCCGACCAGCGGTCCTCCGCGAACGCCTCGAGGTCGCCGTCGACCACGAGGTTGGGCCGGAACCTGCGCATGTCCAGCGGCTGCCGGGGCGCCGGGGCCGGTTCGCCGCGCGTGAGCGCCCGCTCGACGCGTTCGTCGTGGACCTCGGCCGCCCACGCGTCGAGCCGCGCCAGGGACGCCGTCGTCGTCACGTGCAACGGCCCGCTGTCGTTGAGGGACATCGGGTCGTCGAGGGTCCCGCCGTGCTTCTCGGCCATGCCTCGCCGGGCCGGGTCGTCGAGCCACAGGAGCCTCGCGGGACGGCCCACCAGCGCCGAGCACCAGGCGTCGGCCTCCGCGCCGGCGCGCGTGGCCGACTCGAGCCGGCTCATCCGCACGGGGACGTCGGCCGGCCCGGCCGGCTCGTCGACCACGAGCGTCGGCCGTCCCGGCGCGGTGAGCCGCACGCCGCCGTCCACGGTGGTCGCGCGGGCGCCGAGCATGGCCGGGTGCTTGCGGGCCGTGAGCGTCTCGCCGGACCCGTCGACGACCATCCAGCGGCGATCGCCGCGCGGCCCCGAGGTGTCCACGGTCATCTCGTCCGTCGGCGTCCCCGCCAGGGACTTCACCGGGTAGACGGTGAGCGCGGAGACGACAGGCATGGGCGGACCCTAACAACGACCGCGACCCGAGCCGCGAGGGCGCGTCGGGCCACGCCGCGCCGTGCGACCATTGGCTGCTCGGGGCATCTGTATCGGGGCGAAGGGCTGAGGGGTGCGAGGGATCGTCGGTCGGGGCGCGCGCGGGCTGCGAGAGCTCGCGATGCTGGTGCTGCTCTGGATCGGCTACACGGTCGTCCGGGCCACGGCCGGCACGGACGTCGCCGCCGCGCACGGGTCGGCGCTCAGGATCCTGCACCTCGAGGGCGCACTCCACATCGACGTCGAGCAGGCGCTCGACCACTGGGCGGCGAGCGTCCACGGCGTCGAGGTCGTCACCTCGTTCTGGTACGCGTCGCTGCACCTGGTGGTCACGGGCTGCGTGCTGCTCTGGCTCTACCTGCGGCACCCCGAGGCGTACCGCCCGCTGCGCACGGCCCTCGTGGTGGCCACCGGTGCCGCCCTCGTCGGCTACCTCCTGCTCCCGACGGCCCCGCCGCGGCTGGTGCCCGGGTACGTCGACATCCTGCAGCGCACCGCCGACGTCGGCTGGTGGCCCGGAGCGGGCGCCGGGGGGTCGGTGCCGACGAACGAGCTCGCGGCCTTCCCGTCCATGCACGCCGGGTGGTCGCTGTGGGTCGGGCTCGCCCTCGTCGTCGCGGCACGCACGCCCGCGGTGCGGTGGGCCGGCGCGTGCTACGCGCTCGGCACCGCCGCCGTCGTGGTGCTCACCGGCAACCACTGGGTGCTCGACGTCGTCGTGGGATGGGTCGCCGTCGCCGTGCCGGCGGTCGTTCTCCTGCGCCGGGCAGGTCTCCCCGCGCACCGGTCGGGCGAGAGCCGGGAGCCGGCGGACGACGTCGTGGGCCCGGCCGGTTTCGAACCGGCGACCTCCGCGGTGTAAGCGCGGCGCTCTGACCAGCTGAGCTACAGGCCCCGACGGACACCCGGCGCACCGGGCGTCTCGACGGGCGCACAGCCTACCGGGCGGCGATCCTCAGGCCGCGAGCTCCGCCAGCGCCTCGCGGTACGCGGTGAAGTCGCGGGCCCGGCCGGGAGGGTTGACCAGGCTCCAGCGCAGCACGCCCTCGGAGTCCACCAGGAAGCTGCCGCGCACGGCGAACCCCTTGACCTCGTCGAACACCCCGTACGAGCGGGCCACCTCGCCGTGCGGCCAGAAGTCGGAGAGCAGGTCGAAGCCGAACCCCTCCTGGGCCGCCCAGGCGCGCAACGAGTGCCCGGGGTCGCAGGAGACGACGAGCACGTGGACGCCGGCCGCCTCGAACTCGGCGATGTTGTCGCGCAGCTCGCACAGCTCGCCGGTGCACGTCCCGGAGAAGGCGAAGGGCACGAACACGATGACGACCGGACCGCCTCGCAGCCCGCTGAGGGTCACGGGCGTGCCGTGGGTGTCGGGCAACGAGAAGTCAGGGGCCGGTGCGCCGAGCGCGGGGGTGCTGTCTGCCATGCCGCGGACTGTAACAACCCACGACCACTCTTTCGTGGTGAGCGAAGTGTCCACATGCTGAACACGTCGCGCGCAGAGGCCAGACCCGTCCCCGTTGACGCCGGGACCGTGCGCGTGCTCCCCCCGTCGTCATGGCTCCCACCAGGCGTTCTATAACGTTTAGGTCACGGCTTATCACGCCCGTATCCCCGGTTTCAGGGCCAACCGGGTGAAGCAGACACGAGCGGCGCAAGTGGGCGACCTGGACATCCGATCTACTCGTAGGCACCATTCTTCCCAACTCGCTCGCAGGACGGTCGTCCAGCCGTCCAGCACGATCGGGAAGAGATGCCAGAACGACGCCCGTCCCACCGCCTGGCGGGGTCCCGCCATGACAGAGGAATGTGCATGCTGACTCGCTTCCGCAAGACCCTGGTTGCCGCCGCGATCGCGGCGGGACTCCTCGCGATCCCCCTGGCACTGCCACAGATGGCCTCGGCAGACACCCAGGCGTGCGCGCCGTCGAGGAGCGACCGGCTGATCCCGGGCGAGAGCCTGACGGCCGGCAAGAAGCTCACGTCGCTGAACGGCAAGTACACGTTCGGCGTCGAGGCCGACGGCACCGTGGCCATCCGCACCGCCGCCGGAGGTGCCCTGTGGAAGAAGGGCCCGTTCGGCACCGGCTCGTCGCTCTCGGTCGAGGCCGGCAGCGACCTGGTCCTCCGGGACAAGGCCGACGTCGTCCGCTGGCACACGGGCGTGCTGTCCGACTGCGCCGCCGTGGTCATCCTCGGTGACGGCAGGTTGGTCCTCGCCGAGAACACGACCGAGCTGTGGAGCGTCCCGTCCGCCCGCCCGAAGACCGTCGCGGTCGAGGGCTGGGACCCCGCGAAGCCGTCCACCACCGGCTGCGCCTCCCTCGGGGGCGACCGGCTCGTCCCTGGCCAGAGCCTCAAGACCGGTCAGCAGATCAGCTCGCCGCAGGGCGGGTGGGCGTTCGCGATCGGCGCCACCGGCGACCTCACCATCCGCTCGTCCTCGGGCGGCGCGGTCTGGAAGAAGGCCGGCGGGGCCGGAGCCCACCTCGACCTCACCACCGGCGGCGACCTGCGGTTCGTGAAGGCCGACGGCACTCTCGTCTGGCACAACGAGGTCTCGTCCCCGTGCGCCACGGTGGCGGTTCGCGAGAACGGCACGGTCGTCGCACTCTCGGAGGGCAAGGTCGTGTGGGGCATCCCCACCGCCAACGTCGCTGTCGCGCCGGCGCCGTCCCCCACCCCGACGCCGACGCCCACGGTGAAGCCGACGCCGACGCCGACCCCCACGCCGACGCCGACGCCCTCCACCGCCCCGGCACCGGCCAAGCCGACCGCGGCGCCGGCCCCGCCCCCTGCTGCCCCGGCACCGCCGGCCGCGCCGGGCTCGCGCAACGCGACCTACTACCCGTTCGCCTCGAACGCGCCGTGGAACATCGCCATCGGGTCGGGCGCCAAGTACGAGTCCGCCACGTCGCCCAGGACGAAGGACTTCCTGAGCGAGAACTCGGTCGTCAACCGCGCCAACTGGTCGATCGCCGTCCAGGTGGCCACCTCGAACGACCCGATCGCGACCGTCACCAACCTCAAGAACGGTGAGGTCTACAAGATCCGTGTCCCCCGCGACACGACGGCGACGACCGGCACCGACATGCACGTGGGCGTCATCCAGCCCGACGGCGTCACCGGCTGGGAGTTCTACAAGTTCACCAACGTCGGCACCGACAAGTGGACGACGACCCGCGCGGTGAAGACCGACCTGCGGGGCGACGGCATGGCCGACGGCGCGCGTGCCTCGGGCATCTCGTTCTACATCGGCCTGATCCGGGCGCAGGAGCTCAAGGCGCTCTCGATCAAGCACGTGCTGGCGATCGGTCTGCCGGACGAGCTGCTCAAGGACGGCCCCGTGTGGCCGGCGCGCACGCAGGACGCCAACGGCGCCACGGCCTACTCGGGCAACGTCCCGATGGGCACGATGGCGGCGATCCCGCCGGACGTGAACATCGACGCGATGAAGCTGACCCCGGAGGGCAAGGCGCTCGGCCATGCCCTGCAGGACTACGGCGCACTCGTCCTGGTCCGGTCCGGTACGGCCTCGCTCTTCTGCGAGCTGTCCTGCGACTCGGCACAGGCGAGCGCGGCGAACGCCGCCTTCGACCAGCTGTACCCGCTGATGCGGGTGGTCACCAACAACACGGCGGCGACGCCCGGTGGCGGCGGCACGCCGCGCCAGCCGGCCCTGCCGGGCCTCACGCAGTGACCCGGTGAGCTGACGGAACGACGAAGGAGGGGGTCCCGGCCGGGACCCCCTCCTTCGTCGTTCGTGCGGGAAGCTGTCAGCGCCCCCGGCCGCGCGCCCCGAGGCGGGTGGCGGACCAGTCGGGAGCGATGGAGAAGGTGCTCATCGCGTGCAGCCCGGAGGTCGTCGCGGCCTCCTCGATGTCGCTGTGCGAGACGTGCCCGGAACGGCCGGCCTTCGGCGTGAGCACCCAGATGGGTCCCCCGTCGTCCAGCACGGTCATCGCGTCCACGAGGGCGTCGGTGAGGTCCCCGTCGCCGTCGCGGAACCAGATCACGGCGCCGTCGGTGACGTCGTCGAACTCCTCGTCGACCAGCTCCGTGCCGGTGACGGCCTCGAGGCCGGTCCGCAGGTCGTCGTCGACGTCGTCGTCGTAGCCGAACTCCTGGATCACCTGACCCGAGGCGAAGCCCAGGCGGGCGGCCGCCTGCGACGCGCCTTCGTCCGCGGTGGATGACACGTCCGGACCGCTCCCTTCCCTCTCGGCGACCCCGTCGGGGGACGCCTGCTCATTGCCGCACACGCTAGCCCACCGCACCACGACGGGCGCACGCAAGACCTGCACGGATGATGGTGTCGGGCGGCCGCGTGCCGCTATGTTCGTGCTCCGCGGACACCCTGGAGGCCCGATGCGCCCGGAGACCCTCTGGTGGCTGTCGTGCCGCCTCCACTCGCGCCGGCTCACCCCGCTCGCCCGTGTGCTCAAGGCGCTGAACTTCCTCGTCTTCCACGCGGTCCTGCCCTACGAGTGCGATGTCCCGCGTGACGTGACCCTGTGGCACCACGGGCTCGGCACCGTGGTCCACCCGAACACCCGGATCGGCCACCGGGTCAAGATCGGTCACAACGTGACCATCACGGCCGGGTCGCAGGCACCGGGGTCGGACCTCGCTGTCGTGCTCGGGGACGACGTGGTGGTGGGCACGGGGGCCCTCGTCCGGCCACGGCGGGGCCACCGGCTGGTCGTCGGCGACGGCGCCCAGATCGGCGCGCACGCGGTCGTCGTGCGGGACGTCCCACCGGGGGCCGTGATGGTGCCGCCGGTGGCCGAGATGCGCGCCGGGACCTCCGCCGAGGCCCTCGCCGAGACCGAGTAGCGGCCGTCCACGGCCGACTGTCGTGGACGTCACGTGGACGTTCCTGGTACTCGGTGTGACTTTCTTGCCCTCGCGGACCGAGAATGGGTCGACTACCCGCACCCGTCGAGCCGCCCACCCAGGCGTGCCCAGCACGGGCCGGGCCAGATGCGCCGCCGATGCCGACCGGGCTCGTGCGCGCGGACGAGAAGCAAGGAGCGCTGGTGGCTTCGATCGACGAGACGGGACCGCTCATCGGCGGCCTGCTCAGCCAGGTGCCGGACATCGACCCGGACGAGACCGGCGAGTGGGTGGAGTCCCTCGACGGGCTCATCGACGAGAAGGGCGGCCCGCGCGCGCGGTACGTGCTGCTGAGCATGCTGCGGCACGCGCGTCAGCGGAACGTGGCCATCCCGGCCTCGCTCAACACGCCGTACGTCAACACCATCGCGGTGGACGACGAGCCGTACTTCCCCGGCGACGAGGCGCTCGAGCGCCGCTACCGCTCGTGGATCCGCTGGAACGCCGCGGTGATGGTCACGCGGGCGCAGCGCCCCGGGATCGGCGTCGGCGGGCACATCTCCTCGTACGCGTCGGTCGCGACGCTCACCGAGGTGGGTCTCAACCACTTCTTCCGCGGCAAGGACCACCCGGGCGGCGGTGACCAGGTCTACTTCCAGGGCCACGCCTCCCCCGGCGTCTACGCGCGCGCCTTCCTCGAGGGCCGCCTGTCCGCCCACCAGCTGGACGGCTTCCGGCAGGAGCTGTCGCACCCGGGCGGCGGCCTGCCGTCGTACCCGCACCCGCGCCTGGCCCCGGACCTGTGGGAGTTCCCGACGGTCTCGATGGGCCTCGGCCCGTCGTCGGCCATCTATCAGGCCTGGACCAACCGGTACCTGCACCTGCGCGGCATCAAGGACACGAGCCAGCAGGACGTCTGGGCGTTCCTCGGCGACGGCGAGATGGACGAGCCCGAGTCCCGCGGCATGCTGCAGCTCGCCGGCCAGCAGGGCCTGGACAACCTGACCTTCGTCGTCAACTGCAACCTGCAGCGACTCGACGGCCCGGTGCGCGGCAACGGCAAGATCATCCAGGAGCTCGAGGCGCAGTTCCGCGGCGCCGGCTGGAACGTCATCAAGGTCGTCTGGGGCCGCGAGTGGGACGCCCTGCTCCAGGCCGACAAGGACCGCGCGCTCGTCAACCTGATGAACACGACGCCGGACGGCGACTTCCAGACGTACCGCGCGGAGAACGGCGCGTTCATCCGCGAGAACTTCTTCGGCCGCGACCCGCGGACCAAGCAGCTGGTCGAGAAGATGACCGACGACGAGATCTGGGCGCTCAAGCGCGGCGGGCACGACTACCGCAAGATCTACGCCGCCTACAAGGCCGCCCGGGAGCACACGGGCCAGCCGACGGTGATCCTCGCGCACACCATCAAGGGCTACGGCCTGGGGTCCGGCTTCGCCGGCCGCAACGCCACGCACCAGATGAAGAAGCTCAAGGGCGACGACCTCAAGACGCTGCGCGACTCGCTGCACATCCCGATCACGGACGAGCAGATCGACGAGAACCCCTACGTCCCGCCGTACTTCCACCCCGGCGCCGAGGACGAGGGCATCCAGTACATGCTGGAGCGCCGCCGTCAGCTGGGCGGGTTCGTCCCCGAGCGGCGCACGACGCACAAGCCGCTGGTGCTGCCGGAGGACAAGGTCTACGAGAGCCTGGCGCGCGGTTCGGGGCACCAGGAGGTCGCCACGACCATGGCGCTCGTGCGCCTGTTCAAGGACCTCGTGCGGGACAAGGAGTTCGGCCACCGCCTGGTGCCGATCATCCCCGACGAGGCCCGGACCTTCGGCCTGGACTCGATCTTCCCGAGCGCCAAGATCTTCAACACGAACGGCCAGAACTACATGGCCGTCGACCGCGAGCTCATGCTCTCCTACAAAGAGTCCGAGTCCGGCCAGATCATGCACACGGGCATCAACGAGGCGGGGTCGGCGTCGGCGTTCCAGGCCGTCGGCACCTCGTACGCCACGCACGGCGAGCCGCTGATCCCGTTCTACTTCTACTACTCGATGTTCGGGTTCCAGCGGACCGGCGACCAGTTCTGGGCCGCCGGCGACCAGATGGCCCGCGGCTTCCTCATCGGCGCCACGGCCGGCCGCACCACGCTGACCGGCGAGGGCCTGCAGCACGCCGACGGCCACTCCCCGCTGCTGGCCGGCACCATGTCCCACGTCGTGCACTACGACCCGGCCTACGGGTACGAGATCCGGCACATCGTCAAGGACGGCATCGAGCGGATGTACGGCGAGGGTCACGACCGTGACCGCGACGTCATCTACTACCTCACCGTCTACAACGAGCCCATGCAGCAGCCCGCAGAGCCCGAGAACGTCGACGTCGAGGGCATCCTGCGCGGCATCCACCTGGTCTCCCCGGCCGAGGGCGACGGACCGCGCGCCCAGATCCTGGCGTCGGGCGTCGCGGTGCCCTGGGCGCTCGAGGCGCAGAAGCTGCTCGCCGAGGACTGGGGCGTCCGCGCTGCGGTGTGGTCGGTGACCAGCTGGAACGAGCTGCGTCGCGACGGCCTCGCTGCAGACCGGCAGGCGTACCTGCACCCGGGCGAGGAGGAGCGCGTCCCGTACCTCACGCAGAAGCTGCAGGGTGCCGAGGGTCCGTTCGTCGCGACGACGGACTTCGACCACCTCGTCGCCGACCAGGTGCGGGCGTGGATCCCCGGCACGTACGCCACGCTGGGGGCCGACGGCTTCGGCTTCTCGGACACCCGCGCGGCGGCTCGTCGGCACTTCAAGATCGACGGTCCGTCGACGGTGGTCCGGGTGCTGCAGCAGCTCGCCCGCACGGGTGCGGTGAGCCACGAGGCGCCCGCCCAGGCGATCGAGCGCTACCGCCTGTACGACGTCACGGCCGGCACGTCCGGCAACGTCGGCGGCGACAGCTGACCTGAGCGTCACGGCACGACGAAGGCCCGGGCTCTCCAGGAGCCCGGGCCTTCGTCGCGTCCGTCGTCAGGTGCCGGGGATCGTCTGCTCGGCGTGGGCGACGTCGCGGGCGAGCTCGCTCTTGAGCTCTGCCACCGCCTTCTGGTCCGGGTACAGGTCGAGCGAGGCGATGTGCTGCTTCGCCTCCAGCGGCCGGCCCGCCTCGATCGAGGCGAGGACCAGCTGGCGCGCGACCTCGGGATCGTGCTCGCGCGGACGCCAGTGGCCCACCCCGAGCCCGAGCGCGTCGACCGGGAGCCCGGCCTCGCGCAGCACGGCGAGTGCCGCGACGAGCGCGCGTCCGGAGGGGTCGCGCTCCGCGGCGGTGGTCAGGCGGCGCACGGTGCCCTCGTGGTCGTCGTGCACTGACAGGCGCGCGACCTCGATGAGCGGGTACCAGGCGCGCGGGTTGCCGGCGAGCTCCTCACCGAGGGCCCAGACGGCGAGGTCCGCGGCGCGCTGGCTCTCGTTCTCGTCGCTCGGTCCGGCGAGCGGGTCCTGGTCGGTGCTCGCCTCCGCAGCACGCCGCCGGACGATCTCGGCCAGCGCGACGAACGCGCGCTCGTTGTTCGGGTCGTCGCTGAGCATCGAGCGCAGGGCGTCCTCGTGGAGCGTGTCACCGCGGCGCGCGGCCTTCGTCGGACGGCGCGCGCCGACCCGCGAGGCCGAGGTCGGCCGTCGCATGAGCTGACGCAGACGGGGCAGAAGTGCCATGACGTGACCCTATCCGGTAGCGACGGAGCCCACCTGGCTGAGGAGATTCCTCACACACCGGACAGGGTCGCGTGCCGGGCCCCTCCGCGCATGGTTTGTCGACTTCCCACAAGGCCCGACCCTATGCTCGCCCCATGTCCAGCACCGCCCAGGGGACCGGCTCCGCCGCCCCGACCGAGAAGCCGGACGCCCCGACGGCGCCGGCCCGCGCCCGACGGCCCGCACCGACGCGCGGGCGTGCACCGGTGCTGGAGGCGCGGGGCGGCCCCGAGACGCAGCGCCGGGTGCGCGACAGCGCCGGGCTGCTGTCGGCGGCGGCGATGCGCAGGCTCGACGACGACCTCGAGTGGTACCGCGCGCTCCCCGCCGAGGACCGGTCGTGGGTGGGTCTGGTCGCGCAGGCGGGCATCACGGCGTTCGTCACCTGGTTCGCGGAGCCGACGCGCCCGCCCCACGGCGTCGGGGACATCTTCGCGGCCGCACCCCCCGAGCTGACCCGGTCCATCTCCCTGCAGCACACGCTCCAGCTGGTGCGCGTCGTCGTCGACGTCGTCGAGAGCCACAGCGACCGGCTCGCGGCTCCCGGCGACGAGCGCGAGGTCCGCGAGGCCGTGCTGCGCTACTCGCGCGAGGTCGCGTTCTCGGCCGCGGAGGTCTACGCCCGCGCCGCCGAGGTGCGAGGTGCGTGGGACGCCCGGCTGGAGGCGCTCGTCGTGGACGCCCTCGTGCGCGGCGACGTCGACGACGCGCTGCGCTCCCGCATCGCGGCGCTCGGGTGGAGCGGGCGGGGATCGACGCTGGTCATGGTCGGGACGACGACCTCCGCGCTCGACGACGTCCGGGCCGCGGAGCTGCGCCGGGCCACGCGCCGCGCCGCCGACGACGCCCTGGTGGGCATCCAGGGCGACCGCCTGGTCGTGTTCCTCGGCGGCGAGGGTGACCTCCGTACGGCGGCCGGCACCCTGCTGCCCCGGTTCGGGCCCGGACCCGTGGTGATCGGTCCGGTGGTCGGGGACCTCACGGACTCCGCGCGGTCGGCCCGCGCCGCCCTCTCGGGACTCCTCGCGGCGCCCGCCTGGGAGCAGGCCCCGCGGCCCGTGCAGGCCGACGAGCTCCTACCGGAGCGCGTGCTGATCGGCGACGTGACCGCGCGTACGGCCCTCGTCGCGCAGGCGTACGCACCACTGGCCGCGAGCCCGGGCTCGCTGCTCGAGACCTTGTCCGCGTACCTCGGCACCGGGCGGTCGCTCGAGGCCGCCGCCCGCACGCTCTACGTGCACCCCAACACCGTGCGGTACCGCCTGCGCCGGGTGTCCGACGTGACCGGGTGGGACCCGCTCGACGCCCGCGAGTCCTACGTCCTGCAGACCGCGCTGGCGCTCGGCAGGCTGGACGCGGCCGCTGCCGCCCCGACCGTCAGCGCGCGCTGACCGCTTGTAGGAGTCGTACAAGGGCGTCGGAGAAGGTTGGTGCACGCCGTGAGGCGGGTCGCCCCGTCCGGCCAGGCAGAGTGGTCGGGTGCTCGCAGTCGTCTGCCCCGGTCAGGGCGCCCAGTCCCCCGGCATGCTCGCCCCGTGGCTCGAGCTGCCGTCCGTCGCCGAGTCGATCGCGCGGGCCTCCCGCACGACCGGCCTCGACCTCGTCGCCCACGGCACCACCTCCGACGCCGACACCATCCGGGACACCGCCGTCGCCCAGCCGCTGCTCGTCGCGACGGCGCTGGCGAGCCTGCGCGCGGTCCTCGACCTCGACGCCGACGCCTCGCTGGCGGTCGCCGCACAGAAGGTGGCGGGCTTCACGGCGGGGCACTCGGTCGGCGAGCTCGCCGCGGCCGCGATCGCCGGCGTGCTGACGGACGACGAGGCGCTCCGCCTGGTCACGGTCCGCGGCGCGGCGATGGCCCGTGCGGCCGCCGTGACGCCGACGGGCATGTGCGCGGTGCTGGGCGGCGACCCCGACGAGGTCCTCGCGACCCTCGCGTCGCACGGCCTGGTCCCCGCGAACGTCAACGGGGGTGGACAGGTCGTCGCCGCCGGCACGCTCGACGCCCTGGCGGCGTTCGCGGCCGCTCCCCCGGCCCGTGCTCGGGTGGTCCCCCTGCAGGTGGCCGGCGCGTTCCACACCGAGCACATGGCGCCCGCGGTGGCGGAGCTGCGCGCGGCGGCCGACGACGTGAGCCCCGGCGAGCCGCAGGTGCGGCTGCTCACCAACTCCGACGGCACGGTGACCGCCTCGGGCGCACGCGCCCTCGAGCTCATCGTCGCGCAGGTGGCGAACCCGGTCCGCTGGGACCTGTGCCAGACCACCCTGCTCGAGCTGGGCGTCACCGGGCTGCTCGAGGTCGCCCCGGCGGGGGTGCTCACGGGGTTGGCCCGGCGTACGCTGCCCGGGGTCGAGACGGTCGCCGTCAAGACCCCCGCCGACCTCGACGCCGCACGTGATCTCGTCCGTCGGCACGCCGGAACCCCCGCACCCACCACCCGGACAAGCAGCCTGGAGAACCCGTCGTGACCCGTCCCACCCTCACGCAGGCCACCGGACCGGCGCACACCCGCATCCTCGGCCTCGGGGGCGTCCGCGGCGAGCGGGTCGTGCCCAACGACGAGCTGGTCGGGCCCATCGACTCCTCGGACGAGTGGATCCGGCAGCGCACCGGCATCATCACGCGTCGTCGCGCCGAGGCGGGCACCGACGTGCTCGACCTCGCGGAGGCCGCGGCGCTGCAGGCGATCGCGAACGCGGGCCTGACCGGCGCGGACATCGACGTCGTGATCCTGTCGACCGTCACCTACTTCCACCAGACGCCCGCCGGCGCCGCGGTCATCGCGGACCGCATCGGGGCGACCCCGGCCGCCGCGTTCGACATCTCGGCCGCCTGCGCCGGCTACTGCTACGGCATCGGCCAGGCCGACGCCCTGGTCCGCGCCGGGACGGCCCGCCACGTGCTGGTCATCGGCGCCGAGAAGATGAGCGACTTCATCGACCCGACCGACCGCTCGATCTCGTTCCTCTTGGGCGACGGCGCCGGAGCGGTCGTCATCGGCCCGTCCGACACACCCGGCATCGGCCCCACGATCTGGGGGTCCGACGGCAGCCAGGCGCAGGCGATCCGGCAGACGCACTCCTGGCTCGCGACGCGCGACGAGGGCGCCGGCTGGCCCACGCTGCGCCAGGAGGGTCCCAGCGTCTACAAGTGGGCCGTCTGGCAGATGGCGCCCGTCGCGCAGAAGGCCATGGACGCGGCCGGCGTGACCGCCGACGAGATCGAGGCGTTCATCCCGCACCAGGCGAACATGCGGATCATCGACCAGATGATCAAGACGCTGAAGCTCCCGGACACCGTCGTCATCGGCCGCGACATCGCCGACACCGGCAACACCTCCGCCGCGTCGATCCCGCTGGCCACCGAGCGACTGCTGCGGGAGGGTCAGGTGTCGAGCGGCGCGCTCGCCCTGCAGATCGGCTTCGGTGCCGGTCTGGTGTACGCAGCCCAGGTCGTCGTCCTGCCCTGAACAACCGAGGTACGACCCCCCGGTTGTACCGTTCGTCCGACCCCACCGCTTCACCACCGAAGCACCACCCGACACGAGGAGACACCGATGGCGTACAGCGAGCAGGAGATCCTGGCCGGCCTGGCCGAGATCGTCAGCGAGGAGACCGGGCTGCCCACCGACTCCGTCCTGCCCGAGAAGTCCTTCACCGACGACCTCGACATCGACTCGCTGTCGATGATGACGATCGTCACGCTCGCCGAGGAGAAGTTCGACGTGCGCATCCCCGACGACGAGGTCAAGAACCTCGCCACCGTCGGCGACGCCGTCACGTTCATCACGGGCGCGCAGGCCTGAGCCTGAGCGACCTGGTCGGTCCCGGGCCGCGACGCCCGGGACCGACCATCCCTCTCGACCGCCGACCTGGAGCACCGATGAGCCACGTACCCGACGTCGTCGTCACCGGACTGGGAGCCACCACGCCTCTCGGCGGGGACGTCCCCAGCACCTGGGCCGCCGCCCTGAACGGCGAGTCCGGCGCGCGGCGCTTCGACAACGACTGGGTCGAGCGCTTCGGGCTTCCCGTCGAGTTCGCGGCGAGCATCAAGGTCGACCCGAGCGAGGTCCTGGCCCGGCCCGAGCTGAAGAAGATGGACCCGTCCGCGCAGTACGCCATCATCGCGGCGCGCGAGGCCTGGGCCGACGCCGGCTCCCCCGAGGTCGACGGCGACCGGCTGGGCTCCGTCGTGTCCTCCGGCATCGGCGGCATCCGCACGATCCTGGACGCGTGGGAGGGCCTGCTCGCCAGCGGCAACGCGCGTCGGGTCCTGCCCATGACCGTGCCGATGCTCATGCCCAACTCCCCGACGGCCTACGTGTCGCTCGAGTTCGGCGCGCGCGCCGGGGCGCACGCCGTCGTGTCCGCCTGCGCCTCGGGCGCCGAGGCCATCGGCTACGCCGTCGAGATGATCCGCACCGGCCGCGCCGACGTCGTCATCGCCGGCGGCACCGAGGCGTCGATCCACCCGATGAACGTGGCCGCGTTCGCCGCGTCACGCACGCTCTCGCTGCGCAACGACGACCCCGAGCGGGCCTCGCGCCCCTACGACGTCGACCGCGACGGCTTCGTCATGGGCGACGGTGCCGGCGTCGTCGTCCTGGAGAGCGCCGAGCACGCCGCCGCCCGCGGCGCCCGCGTCTACGCCCGCATCGCCGGCGTCGGCCTCTCCGCCGACGGGTACCACATCACCTCCCCGGAGCCGAGCGGCGCCGGTCAGATCCGGGCCATGCGCCAGGCGCTCGAGGAGTCCGGGATCGCGCGCATCGACGTCGTGCACGTCAACGCGCACGCGACCTCGACCGTCGTCGGCGACCTCATCGAGGCCCGGTCGATCCGCGGGCTGCTGGGCGACGAGGCCGACCACGTCGCCCTCTCGGCCACCAAGTCGATGACCGGCCACCTGCTCGGCGGCGCCGGTGCCCTGGAGACGATCTTCACGATCCTGGCGCTGCACGACCGGCAGGCACCGCCGACCATCAACGTCGACAACCCCGACCCCGAGCTCGTGCTCGACCTGGTCCGCGACAAGCCCCGCGCCCTGCGCGACGGCGACATCGCGGCGGTCAACAACTCGTTCGGGTTCGGCGGCCACAACGTGGCACTGGTCGTCGCGTCGGTCTGACAGCACAGGAACGGCCCGCCTCCCCGGGGAGGCGGGCCGTTCCTGTCGTGTCCTCAGCCGACGCGGTGCAGCCAGCGCACGGGGGCGCCGGCACCGGCGTACCGGAACGGCTCGAGCTCGTCGTCCCACGCCTGCCCGAGCGCGAGGTCGAGCTCGGTGCGCAGGCGCTGCGGGTCGGCGGCGTGCTCGAGCGCGGCCCTGATGCGGTCCTCCGGCACGACGATGTTGCCGTGCACGTCGGTCGCGGCGTGGAAGATCCCCAGCTCGGGCGTGTGGCTCCAGCGGGAGCCGTCGACACCGTGGCTGGCCTCCTCGGTGATCTCGTAGCGCAGGTGCGCCCAGCCGCGCAGGGCCGACGCGAGGCGCGCCCCCGTGCCCTGGGGGCCCTGCCACGAGTGCTCCGCGCGGTAGAAGCCCGGACCGGCCGGCTGCGCCGTCCAGTCGAACGAGGCGCGCGTACCCAGCACGTTGCCTGCCGCCCACTCCACGTGGGGGCACAGCGCACGCGGCGCAGAGTGCACGAAAAGTACACCGCGGGTGATCGCACCTGCCATGTCGTCCTCCTGATCGGGCTCGAGGTTCGCCTTCCCCAACGACCTCAGTCACAGCTCAGGACAACGCATGCAGTGAGAAGCGTGCTCGCGGCGTGCTGGGGACAGCATGCCGGACGAAGTCGGAGAGCGCCAGCAGCGCCGACTCCGGGCTAGAGCGTGTCGCGGATCGCCCGCATCGCCTTCTTGCGCACGGACCGCTCCAGGCGGTCGAGGTAGAGCATCCCGTCGAGGTGGTCGACCTCGTGCTGGAGGCAGCGGGCCATGAGCTCGACGCCCTCCACCACGACCTCCTTGCCGTCGAGGTCCGTCCCCACCACCCGGGCGTACCAGGACCGGTGCGTCGGGTACCAGAGCCCCGGGACCGACAGGCAGCCCTCGTCGCCGTCCTGGTACTCGTCCTCCGACAGCTCCACGATCACGGGGTTGAGCACGTAGCCCACCTCGTCGTCGATGTTCCAGGAGAACGCCCGCAGGCTGACGCCGATCTGGTTGGCGGCCAGGCCGGCGCGTCCCTCGGTGTCCACGGTCTCGAGCAGGTCCTCGACGAGCCCGCGCACGCGGTCGTCGATCGTCGTGATCGGGTCGCAGGGGGTGCGCAGGACGGGGTCTCCGACAGTCCGGATCTCTCGCATGGCCATGCGCCGATCCTCGCACGGCGGGCGCGCCGGCGAGGGGAGCACGAGCCCGCCCGGCGCCGTGAGGGCCGCGAGTGTGAGCAGAACGACACCCCGGCCCGGCGACATCGATGTCCGACCGGCCTAGACTTTGTACTGACCGGTCAGTTTACCAAGGAGCTCACCGATGACCGCAGCACCCGACACCCTCGCCCCCGAGGTGGACGTCCCGACGCCCGCCGTCGTCGCCCGGGGGCTCCAGCTGCACGCCGACCGCGGCGCCGTCTACGGCCCGGTCGACCTCGACCTCGCGGCCGGCGCGCTCACGCTGGTCCAGGGACCGCAGGGAGCCGGTCGCTCGAGCCTGCTGCTCACGCTGGCCGGCCGGATGGTGCCTGACGCGTCGTCCGACCTCGTCGTCCTGGGCCACCGGCTGCCGCGGCAGCGCGCGCACGTCCAGCGCGAGGTGGCCCTGGCCGGCTTCGCGGGCATCGACGAGCTCGACGACTCGGTCACGGTCGGCGACCACGTCCGGGAGCGGCTCGCGTGGCTGTCCCCGTGGTACCGCCGGTCGCCGCGGGCCGACCAGCCCCTGGTCGACTCGGTCCTCGGCCCGGTCTTCGGCGACCGGCCCGTGCCGGACGCGCAGACCGTCGTCTGGCACCTCGACGAGGTCGACGCCCTGCTGCTGCGCATCGCCCTCGCGGCGGCCCAGTGCCCCGGCCTGCTCGTCGTCGACGACGTGGACCAGGTGCACGACCGCGTCCGCCGCCGCATCGTCTGGGACCGCCTCGAGGCGCTCGCCGCCACGGGCGTCACCGTGGTCGCCTCCTGCGCGGCCGCCGACGAGGCCGCAGGCACGGCCTGGAACGTCGTCCCCGTCACCACCCCCACCGACTGAAGGATCGTCATGCTCTCGCTCACCTCCGGGACCGAGCTGCGCCGGTTCGGCCGCGGACGGCTCCCCCGCCTCGCGGTCGCCGCGATGCTGCTGGTGCCGCTCCTGTACGGCGCGCTGTACCTCTGGGCGTTCTGGAACCCGACCGCGCACGTGGACGCCATGCCGGTCGCCCTGGTCAACTCCGACGCCGGCGCGGACCGCGACGGCTCGCGCGTGACGGCCGGCCAGGACCTCACGGACGAGCTCACCGACGGCGCCGCGCTCGACTGGGTGGTCACCGACGCCGCCGACGCCGCCGCGGGGGTGCGCGACGGCGACTACTACTTCGCGGTCACCATCCCCACCGACTTCTCCGCCGACCTGGTCTCCGCGGGCGGCGACGACCCGACCGCCGCGCAGATCGACGTCACCTACAACGACGCCAACTCCTTCATCGGCACGACGCTCGGCCGCTCGGCCATGGACCACGTGCGCGACGCGGTCGCGGCGACCGCCGGCGAGCAGGCCGTCGACCAGGTGCTCGTCGGCCTCGGCTCGGCGCGCGACGGCATGCTGCAGGCCGCCGACGGCGCGATCTCCCTGCGGGACGCGTCGACGCAGCTGGGCGACGGCGCGCGGCAGGTGGCCGACGGGGCCGCCGACGCCCGCGACGGTGCATCGGCGCTGGCCTCGGGCGCCGCGTCCCTMGACGACGGCGTCGGCCAGGCCGCGGGCGGTGCGGCGCAGCTGGCGGCCGGGGCCTCCGACCTCGCCGACGGCGCCCGGACGGCCTCCGACGCCTCGGGCTCGCTCGCCACGGGGACGCGCAGCGTCGCGGACGGCGTGCACGCCGCAACGACCCAGGTGGACGCCCTGACGGGCCGGCTCCCCGGGCTGTCGGCCGGCCTGAGCCAGGTCACCGCCTACCTGACGGCCCAGGCGGCTGCCGGGGACCCGCAGGCGGCGGCGCTCCTCGCCGGCCTCGCCGGGACCGACCTCCCGTCCGCGGCCGAGGTGGCGACCATGACCGACCAGCTGCACGCGCTCGACGCCGGCGCGTCGCAGGCGGCCGACGGCGCCGCGAGCTTGAGCGGCGGCCTCGGCACGCTGGCCGACTCGTCCGCGACCCTCGCCACCGGCGCCTCGACCCTGGCCTCCGGCACCGAGCGGGCCGCAGCCGGGGCCGACGGGYTCGCCGCCGGCGCCTCGAGCCTGGCGACCGGCACGGCGACCCTCGCCGACGGCGCGGCGCAGGTGGCCGACGGGACGGGCGCGCTGGGCGGAGGCGCCCAGCAGCTGGCCGACGGCCTGACCGACGGCGCGACGCAGATCCCGGACGACACCGACGCGCAGCGCACCGCCCGCGCGGACGCCCTGGCCACCCCGGTCGCCATCGACGACGAGGACGTGGCCCCGGCTGCGAGCCTCGGCGAGGGGTTCGCTCCCCTGTTCATCCCGCTCGCCCTCTTCGTCGGCGGGCTGATCACGTGGCTCCTGCTGCGGCCGATGCCCACCCGCGCGCTGGCCACCCCCGCGTCCGGACTGCGCGTCGCGCTCGCGGGCTACCTGCCCTCGCTCGTGATCGGCGCCGGCCAGGTCCTGCTGCTGCTCGGGGTAGTCGGGCTCGGGCTGGGTCTGAGCATCGGGCACCCCGTGGGCACCGTGGCGTTCCTCCTCCTCGTCGCGGCGGCCTTCCTCGCGGTGCAGCAGATGCTCATCGCGGTGCTGGGCTCCGCGGCGGGCAAGGTCGCCACGATCGCCCTGCTGATGCTCCAGATCACGTCCGCCAGCGGCACCTACCCGGTGGAGACCACACCCGCGTTCTTCCAGGCGATCCACCCGGTGCTGCCCATGACCTACGCGGTCGAGGGCCTGCGCGACCTCATCACCGGGACGCCCGACGCGCGGCTGTGGACGGCGATCGCCTACCTCGTCGCGGTCACCGTCGCCTCGCTCGCGGTGACGTCGTGGAAGGCCGGGCGCCTGCGGACGTGGACCGTGGCGCGCCTGCACCCCGCGCTGAGCATCTGAGAGGCTGACGCCCATGCGCACGTCGGCCACCAGGGAGCACATCGTCGAGGCCGCCCTCGCGCTTGTCGCGGACCGCGGCTTCACGGCCACCTCCGTCGACGACATCGCCTCGGCCGCCGGCGTCGCGAAGGGCAGCGTCTTCTACAACTTCGGCTCGAAGTCGGGCCTGTTCGAGGCGATCATCACCGAGGGCGTCGGCCGGCTCACCGCCGCGCTGCGCGGAGCCACCGAGGGTCTGCACGGCCGCGACGCGCTGGAGGCGCTGGTCACCGAGCTGCTGACCCAGGTCCGGACGCACCCCGACTTCGCGAAGCTCATGGTCGCGGAGACGTTCCGCACCGGCCGCAGCTGGCAGGACTCGATCCGGCTGGTGCGCGACGAGTCGATGGGGGCGTTCGCCGCCGTCGTCGCCGACACCTGGCCCGAGCGGGACGCCTCGCTCGCCGCCGCGGCCCTGTTCGGCGCCACGCTCCTCGCGGGCCTCGAGTGGCTGGTCTTCCAGCCGGACCGCACGCTGGAGGACGTCCGCGCCGCCGTGCTCGGCACGGTCCACTGAACCGCCGGTAGCGTGGCCGGCACCCGATGCCGGCTGGAGGCCCCGCGATGCCGACCGACGACCCGACGACCGGCGTGCACTCCGAGGTCGGCCGGCTGCGCAAGGTCCTCGTCTGCGAGCCGGGCCTCGCGCACCGCCGCCTGACGCCGACGAACGCGGCCGACCTGCTCTTCGACGACGTGCTCTGGGTCGAGAATGCGATCCGCGACCACCGCGCGTTCGTCGCCGAGCTGCGGGCTCGCGACGTCGAGGTGCTCGAGCTGCACGAGGTCCTGGCCCAGACCTTGGCCGTCCGCGGCGCCCGCGACTGGCTGCTCGACCGCAAGATCGTGCCCGACGTCGTGGGCCTCGAGCTGGTCGACGACGCGCGCGAGTTCCTGGAGCGCCTCGAGCCGCGCCGCCTCGCCGAGCTCCTCATCGGCGGACTCGCCACGAGCGACGTGACCGGCGGGTTCGACGACGCCCACTTCGCCCTCGCCGAGTACTCCCTCGATGCCCCGGAGTACGTCATGCCGCCGCTGCCCAACACCCTCTACACGCGCGACACCACCTGCTGGCTGTACGGCGGGCTGACCCTCAACCCGCTCTACTGGCCGGCTCGGCACGACGAGACGCTGCTCATGAAGGCCGTCTACCTGTTCCACCCCGACTTCACCGGGTCCACGGTGTGGTGGGGTGACCCCGAGCGGCACTGGGGACGCTCGACCCTCGAGGGCGGGGACGTCATGCCGGTCGGCAACGGCACGGTGCTGGTCGGTATGAGCGAGCGCACGTCCCGCCAGGGCATCACCCAGCTGGCCGCCGCGCTGTTCGCCCAGGGTGCGGCCGAGCGCGTCGTCGTCGCCGGGATGCCCAAGCTGCGCGCGGCGATGCACCTCGACACGGTGTTCACCTTCGCCGACCGGGACGTGGTGACGCTGTACCCGAAGATCGTCGACGCGATCCACTCCTTCACCCTGCGCCCCGCCGACGGCGGCCAGGTGCACATCACCGACGAGGGCGACGCGCGGTTCGTCGACGTGGTGGCGCGGTCGCTCGGGCTGCCCGCGCTGCGCGTGATCGAGACCGGTGGCGACGTCTACGCGTCCGAGCGCCAGCAGTGGGACAGCGGGAACAACGCCGTCGCCGTCGAGCCCGGGGTGGTGTTCACCTACGACCGCAACACCACCACCAACGCGCTGCTGCGCGCCGCCGGCATCGAGGTCATCGAGATCCGCGGCGCCGAGCTGGGCCGAGGCCGGGGCGGCGGCCACTGCATGACCTGCCCGATCGTGCGCGACCCGGTCACGTTCTGACGCGTTCTGACGCGCCCCCGGGCACGAGAAAGGCCCCTCCCGTCATCGGGAGGGGCCTTCCTGACTAGCGGATGTGCGAGGTCACTCCGCCGCACGCTGCTGCGGCACGCCCGTGAGGAGCTGACGCACCTCGGACTCGTGGAAGCGGCGGTGGCCGCCCAGGGTGCGGACGGCCGAGAGCTTGCCGGCCTGGGCCCAGCGCGTGACCGTCTTCGGGTCGACGCGGAAGAGCACGGCAACCTCGCCCGGCGTGAGCAGGGCGCCCTGCGAGAGCGGGGCCTCGGTGATGGTGGTGACAGCCATGATGGTTCTCCTGTCGTTCGGTAGCTCGGCTGGCCCTGTAGGCCCCGTGGCTTTGCGTCCCCGCCTTGCGGCGGGTTTGCCGTTGTCGCTGACGAAGGGAACTATGCCCGAATCTGGACACTTGTGCAACAACCACCCCCGCACGTTTCGCGCGCAAACGGGTGATTTATATCCGGCCATACCGGGCGCGGGCGAACGAGTAGATGCCGTAGGCGACGAACCCGAGGGCCACGATGACCAGCAGCGCGACCCCCGCGGGCTGATCGCGGAGGGTGTGCAGGGCACCGTCGAGGCCGGTCGCCTTGGACGGGTTTGCCTGCGCGGCAGCCGTGACGAAGAGCACTCCGACGATCCCGAGGGCGACGCCCTTGAGCACGTACCCCGCGACGCCGAGGCGTCGGACGGTCGGCCCGGCGGGTCCCGAGGGCAGGCGGTGGAGGTCCTCGAGGAACTTCTTGGTCCACCCTTTGTAGACGTGGTAGCCGCCGACGACGACGATCGCGAGACCCACGGCGGCGACCAGGAGCCGTCCGCCCGGCGCACCCATGAGCTTGGCCGTCAGGTCCGCGGTCTGCTGCGAGCTGGACGTCCCCCCACCGCGCGCGAAGCTCAGGGCCGCGAACGCGAGCGCGAGGTAGACCACCGCGCGGCCGATCGCCTTGGCCCGGTCCCCCGCGCCGCTCTCGCCCGAGCCCGACGACGTCGGCGAGCCCCCGTGGATCGCCTTCGCCACCTGCCACGCACCGAGCGCGAGGAACGCGACGACGGAGAACCAGAGGACGACGCCGCCGAACGGCGTGCTCGCGATCGTCGCCAGCGCACCCGACTGGTCGGCCTGCTGCGCGCCGCTGCCGAAGGCGACCCGGAGGGCCAGCACCCCGATCAGCACGTGCAGCACACCGCTGACCGCATACCCCGCGCGCGCCGCCAGCTCCCAGGACCGCTCGGCGCTCGCCGTGCTGCTCGTCGACACCACTGTGCTTCTCCTCGTGCGATCGGACCGTGCCCGAGATCGTGGCAGGAGTCGGGCGGTCCGGCGACCGGAGCGGCCAAGATGGTCACCGACCCGGACGAGGAGGAACCCATGTTCGACGTGATCGTCGCCGGGGCAGGGCCGACCGGTCTCATGCTGGCGGCCGAGCTGCGGCTGCGCGGGGTGGACGCGGTCGTGCTGGATCGGGACGCCGAGCCGACGAAGGTCGTCCGCTCGCTGGGCCTGCACGCGCGGACCGTCGAGATCATGGACCAGCGCGGCCTGCTCGAGCAGTTCCTCGCGCTCGGCCGACAGCACCCGGTCGGCGGCTTCTTCGCCGGCATCCGCAAGCCGACGCCGGAGGGGCTGGACACCACCTACCCGTTCGTCCTCGGCATCCCGCAGACCACCACCGACCGCCTGCTGCTCGAGCACGCGATCGGTCTCGGCGTCGAGGTCCGCCGCGGTTGCGCGCTGGTCGGGCTGAGCCAGGACGACGACGGGGTCACCGCCGTGCTGGCGGACGGCACCGAGCTGCGCTCGCGCTTCCTGGTCGGGTGCGACGGGGGCCGCAGCACCGTGCGCAAGGGCCTCGGCATCGGCTTCCCCGGCGAACCGACCACGCACGAGTGGCTGCTGGGCGAGGTGGAGGTGACCACCCCGCCGGAGACGCTGGCCGCGGTCGTGGCGGAGGTCCACACGACCCACCGCGGGTTCGGCGCGATCCCCGTCGGCGACGGGGTGTACCGGCTCGGCGCGCCCGCGGACGGGATCGCCGAGGACCCCTCGGTCCCGCCGACCCTCGACGAGCTGCGACGCCAGGTGCACCGGCTCGCCGGCACCGACTTCGGGGCGCACTCACCCCGATGGCTCTCCCGGTTCGGCGACGCGACCCGCCTGGCCGAGCACTACCGGGTCGGCCGCGTGCTGCTGGCGGGCGACGCCGCGCACGTCCACCCACCGAACGGGGGCCAGGGCCTCAACCTCGGCATCCAGGACGCGTTCAACCTGGGCTGGAAGCTGGCTGCCGAGGTCGAGGGCTGGGCACCGGACGGGCTGCTCGACAGCTACGAGACGGAGCGGCGGCCCGTGGCCGCCGACGTGCTGGACACCACGCGCGTCCTGGTCGAGCTGTCGTCACTCGAGCCCGGCGCCCAGGCCGTGAAGCGCCTGGTGACCGAGCTCATGGACATCGACGCGGTGAACCTGCGCCTGGTGGAGAAGATCACGGCGACCGGGATCCGCTACGACCTCGGCGAGGGTCCGGAGCTGGTCGGCCGGCGGCTCCGCGACGTCAGGCTGGCGCGGGGTCGCCTCTACGAGCTGCTGCGTGGCGGCCGCGGGCTGCTGATCGACCGGACCGGTCGCCTCTCGGTCCACGGCTGGGCGCAGCGCGTCGACCACGTCGTCGACACGAGCGACGAGCTGGGCGTGCCCGCGGTGCTGCTGCGACCGGACGGCCACGTGGCCTGGGTCGGCGACGACCAGCAGGAGCTGGTCGACAGGTTGCGCCGGTGGTTCGGCGCCGACGCATCGGTGGGGCAGGTGGGGCTTGAACCCACGACCCACGGATTATGAGTCCGCTGCTCTGACCGGCTGAGCTACTGCCCCGAGGCACCGCACACCCTACCGACGCTCACTCGGGCGCGTTGTCGGCCTCGCCGCCGAGCGTGTACGGGTCGGTGACGCCCGTGTAGGCCAGGTGCGCGACGAGGCCCTCCTGGGCGTGCGGGAGGTTGTGGCAGTGGTCCATCCAGACGCCGGGGTTGTCGGCGACGAACGCGACCTCGTACGTCTGCCCCGCCGCCAGCTCCAAGGAGTCGGTCCACCACGGGCTGCCCGTCGACGGCGTCCCGTCGCGGGACAGGACGAGGAGGTGGTGGCCGTGCAGGTGCATCGGGTGGGCCTGACCGCTGGAGTTGCGCAGCGTCATCCTGACGATGTCGCCCTCGCTCACCATGAACATCGGGACGTCGGGGTACGTGTGCCCGTTGATGGTCCACTGCAGGCCCGGACGGCCCGCGACGAACCCCGGGCGCCGCCCGATCGCGTAGGTGAACACCCGGTCGGCCGCGCGGGGGTCGAAGCCGACGTCCGCCGGCGTGCCGTAGGTGAGCAGGTCGAGCGTGTCGCGCGGGTCCGCGCCGTCGGAGGCGTCGTCGGACGGTCCGACGACCACCGACCGGGACCCGAGCCGCACGCGGACGGAGTCTCCGCCGGACGGCACGGTCACCTCGAGGTCGGCCCGCCCGCCGCCGGCGAGGACCACGGCCCGACCCGTCACCGCGCCGGGTTCGTGCACGTCGCGGCCGTCGAGCGCGAGCAGGCGGAAGTCGGCACCCGGCACCCAGGCGCGCAGCACCCCGGACCCCGTGTTGACCACGCGGACGCGGACATGGTCGCCCGGTCCGGCGTCGGCCCGCACGTCGCCCGCGACCCCGTTGACGGTCGGCGTCGCCCCGTACGTGTGGACCGCGGCCACCACCTCGGAGTCGTCGTCCGTCGTCACCGGGTGCACCACCAGGACGCCGAACAGGCCGCCGCGCACCTGCGCGTGCGAGACCTGGTGCGAGTGGTACCAGAACGTGCCGGCGTCCTGCACGACGAACCGGTACACGTGCGAGCCGCCCACGGGGACCGCGTCCTGCGTCACGCCTGCGACCCCGTCCTCGGCGTTGGGGACGTCGACGCCGTGCCAGTGCAGTGTCGTGCCGTCGGGGACGGAGCGGTTGACCAGCGTCACCTGGACGAGGTCGCCGACGTCGGCGTCGATCGTCGGCCCCGGGGAGGCTCCGTTCAGCGTGAAGCCCTGGACGGAGCGCCCGCCGCCGAGCTCGACCGGGCCGGCCTCGGCCGTGAGCGTGACATCGACGTCGGGGACGCCGGCGGACGGGCCGGTGAGCGACGCCACGCTCACGGTCGGCCCGTCCGGGGTGGCGCCGTGACCGTGGGTCCCGGCGGTCGTCGTCGGCCCCCCGCCCGTGTCCGGGTAGCCCATGTCCATGACGGACGCGTTCGCCGGCACCAGGCTGGTCCACCAGAACCAGGCGAGCGGGCCGAGGACGAGCAGCGTGGCGACGACGGCCGCCACGACGCGGCGTCGTCGGCCCAGCGCCTCCCGCTCGGTCATGGGTCAGGTGCTCAGGCGGTCGCGGCGGCCGGCGCCGAGGTGTCGGTCGTCGTCGCACCCTTCGGGACCCGCGACCCGGCCGTGATGCTCACGCCGAGGATGGCGAGCGCGTTCAGCCCGTGCAGCGCACCGACCGCGGGGGCGCCGAACGCGACGAAGGCGAGGGCGATCTGCAGCAGGACGAGCCCGAAGATGATGAGCGCGTACCTGACCGCGCCCGCGAACTTCGCGAAGAACGACACGATCAGCAACGCGATGACCAGCACGGGGATGACCATCATCCCGACGGTGCCGTGCAGCGAGTGGCCGAAGTTGCCCTCGTAGTTCGAGTCGATGACGGCGCCGTCCTCGATCTCGTGGAGCGTGGTGAACCAGGCGTACGCGATGGCGCCGGCCTGGACGAAGACTCCGGCGGCCACCAGGTAGGCGAGCACCCGATACGTAGCTTTCATGGCGTGCCTCTCTCGCTCAGTCGTTCGGCAGGGACGCGGTGGGGACCGCGCCTGGAATCCAAGATCCTCGACCGGGCAATCTGATACTTCCGTCCCGGTTTGTCACTCTGACGGATGGATCGGCCCGGACGTGACGCGCGGGTACCGTGGGCCGGTGGCCCCGTTCTCCCGTCGTCGACTCCCCGCTGCCCAGCGCACGCGGCTCGACCTGCGCCCCGGCGACGCCGTCCTGGTGAGCACCGAGCTCGCCGACGGACGCTGGGCCGTCGCGTCCCGCCTGGCCCTGCACCTCCTGGGCCCCGACGGGCCCGCCACGCGCCACCCCTGGTCGGACGTGGACCACGGCTCGCTCGACCCGGCGACCCGCACGATGACCCTGCGCTGGGTCTGGGGCGAGACGGAGCGCCTGACCTTCGCCGAGGTGCCGGGGTCGTACGCGTTCTCGCAGACGTTCCGCGAGCGCGTGCAGCAGTCGGTCGTCCACGCGGCCTCCGTGACCCTTCCCGGCGGTCAGCGTGCGCGTGTGGTCCTGCGTCGCGACGAGGCGGGCACGATGTTCACGCAGGTCCTCGGGGATGCGTCCATCGACCTGTCCGACCCCGCCGTCGCCGCCGTCGTCGACGCCGCCGAGGACGAGGTCCGCGACGCCGTCGGGCTCCCCCGCTGAGCGTCCGAGGCACCCCGGATCGGCTGCTAGAGTTTCTTCCCGCACGATCCCTCGTAGCTCAATTGGCAGAGCATCCGACTGTTAATCGGACGGTTACTGGTTCGAGTCCAGTCGAGGGAGCCAGTATCACCGCAGGCCGGGCCCCCTTTCGAGGGGGCCTTCGTGCTGTCGTGCCCAGCACGTCGCCGGTCAACGACTCGCTGCTCGGCGCCCTGGCTCTCTACGGCCCTCCGCGCCAGTGGTCGATCCGCCGGTGGTCGGGGACGAAGCCGTGGTCGACGCCCCACAGCACCGCCTGCGTCCGGCTCTCGACGCCGATCTTCCGGTAGACCGAGCGGATGTAGGACTTCACCGTGTTCGGGCTGAGATACGTGTGCGCGGCGACGTCGGCGTTGCTGAGGCCCTGGGTGATCAGAGCCAGGATCTCCGACTCGCGGTCGGTGAGGCCCTCGCCACGCCCGGGCCAGTCGAGACCGTTCGCGGGCCGGACGCGGCCCGGGACCTCGCTGACCACGACCTCGCCGGCGTGGACCGCCTCGAGAGCGGCGACAAGCTCACGTGCCGGCAGGGCCTTCGACAGGTATCCGCGGACGCCCTGATCGCGGGCGCTCGCCACCAGCTCCGGGTGGAAGTTCCAGGTGAACACGACCACCTTGCGGGCGCACGGGTTCCGGACCAGCTCACCGATCTGTTCGTGGTCCGACTCCGGCTGGGCGAAGGCGTCGTAGAGCACGATGTCGACGGTCTCGCTGACCGGCGTGTTCGTGTCGATCTCGGCCACGACGATGCGGTCGCGGTACTGGTCGAGGATCTTGGCAACACCCATGACGACGACGTCGTAGTCGTCGACGAGCGCGACGGTGAAGGGCTGCTGGGGTGCGGGCATGCCTCACGGTAGACCCCCCTAGGGGTGTAGTACACCCGCTCTAGGGGTGGTGAACTCGGGGAGTATCAGTCGCCCGAACCAGGAGGTTTCACCGTGCTGGGACTCATCATCACCATCATCATCGTCGGGCTCATCGCGGGCCTGCTCGCTCGCCTGCTGGTCCCCGGCAAGCAGAACCTCTCGATCGCGATGACGATCGTCATCGGCATCATCGGGTCGTTCGTCGGCGGGTTCCTCGGCTACCTGCTGTTCCACAAGGACGCTGCCGACGGCTTCCTGCAGCCCGCCGGGATCATCGGGTCGATCATCGGCGCCATCATCGTGCTGCTGATCTGGATCCGCGTCGGCGGCCGCCGCTCGATCACCAGCTGACCCACCGACCGCGGGTTCCGGTCTCCACGACAGGACCCGCGGTCCTCGTGGCCGCCCGGACGGGTGAAGAGTGGGCGCCCGTCGTGCCGCCGCCGTCCGGCGCTGCCATCTTCCTGTCAGCAAAGCCGACGATCGCGGACCCGCGCCTGGAGCCTTGGCCGCGGACAGCACACGCAGAAGCTCGAGGAGACGCCATGAGCGTGGCACAGACCCTCTGGGCCTCCATCCAGGAGGACCCGGTCTTCATGAGGAAGATCAACGGCTGGTTGACAGTCTTCTGGCTGCTGAACTTCCCACCCGTGATCGCGGTCTACATCTGGGCACCGGACGCCTGGAAGCAGGCGTCGATCCTCTACCTGGCCCTGGTGTCCATCTACGCCAACGTGGCCGGTCACCTGGCAGCGTGGCAAGCATCTCGGATCGAGGTCATCCAGAACGAGGACGCCAACGTGGCGGACGTGCTGGAGAAGGTGGAGGAGATCCACGCGGTCACCGCCAACGGAGCGAGCAAGCGGTGACGGACTGCGGTCGGAGTCGACGCCAGCGGACGACCGACGGCGATCCCTCGGATCGAATCGGCCGGCTCCGCCGGTCGGCCTTCCCTTCGCCCGCGCGTCGTCCCCATGTGCCGTTCGGCGCGTGTCAGCGCTGCAGCGTCAGCAGACCCGGTCGGTACGGCAGCAGGCCGTAGTCCCCGCCGGAGCTGGGAGAACGTCCCTGGTACAGCAGCTGCAGGGTGCAGGGGTCGATGGTCATCGTCTGGTCGTTGCTCGCGCGGACCAGCTCACCGTGGCTGATGTCGTTGGTCCACGTCGCACCGCTGTTGGCCTTGCCGGCGAACGGGTTGCTCTCGCTGGCAGCCTGCGGCGTCCAGGATCCGGAGAGGCTGCTCGCGGTGAACGAGCGGAAGTACCGACCGCTGGAACCGATCGCCTCGACGATCATGAGGTACTGGTTCTGGCGGCCCTTGACCTTGTAGACCTGAGGGGCCTCGAACAGGTTGTTGGTGCTGTCGCTCATGACGACGGTGGAGGACGAGCCGAAGCTGCCCGGGAAGTTCCCGATCGGCATGCTCGCGCGATAGATCTTCCCGTTGTCCCCCGCGAAGAACAGGTACATGTTCGTGCCGTCGCCGATGACCGTCTGGTCGATGGGACCAGTGCCCGAGCCGGAGATCGACCCCGAGAACAGGGCGCTCGCCGACGACCAGCCGTTCGCGTTCGTCGGGTCGTTCGACGTCCGGTACATGAAGGCGGACAGGCCCCACTGGTAGGTGAGCACCCAGACGTTCTTCGGGGCGAAGTAGAAGAGCGAGGGCGCCACGGTCGCCGACGACATCGCGTTCTGCGACGCCGAGCCCATGTCGAACCAGCCGGAGAAGAGGCCGAAGCTCATCGAGCCCCACGACGTGCCGTTGTCGTGCGTGGTCGCGTAGACGAGGTGCTTGCCGTTGAACTCCGCGGTGGTGAAGTCCTTGAGCGAGGCCCAGCCGGACCTCGGGGTGGCGAGCGAGCCCGTGGAGGTCCACCGGTAGCTCGACGGCAGGGTGCACGAACCGGACGGTGGCGGCGTCGTCGGTGTGCCGCTCCCGACCCGGACGAGCTGCCACTGCTGGTTGGCGCCGTTCCAGTCGCTGTACTGGACGATGTTGCCGCCGTCGGCCGTCGAGGCGCCCTGCACCTCGACAGCCTTGCCGCTGTTCCGGCTGATCAGCTGGATGTACCCGTCGACGTCCTGGATGCTGAACTGCTGGTTGGTGGCGTTGTTGTCGGTCCACTGGATGAGCGCGGCGCCGTCGGCGGTGGAGCGGTCGGACACGTCGAGGACCTTGCCCGACAGGCGTGACGCGAGCCGGTAGTAGCCGCTGCCGGAGTCGACGAACTGCCACTGCTGCTGGGCGCCGTCGTTGCGGGACCACTGCGTGATCCGGGCCCCGTCGTTGGTGGCCAGGTTGTACACGTCGAGGGCCTTGCCGCTGTTGCGGTTGACCAGCACGTACGACGCCGACGTGTCGATGGTCGCCGCGCTCGCCGCCGGCGCAGCGATCACGGCGATCGCCCCGCTCACGGCGACGCTCGTCGCGACCAGCAACGCCTGCCACCGTCGGGGTCCCCGGGAGGCGAGAGTTCCTCGAGTCCTTGTCACGTGTCCCACTCCTTCGGGGGTCGCGGGGCGGGGCGCCGGGTCGGCACCCCACCCCGGCTGCGGGTGCCGGTCATCCGACGCGGACGAGCTGCCACTGCTGGTTGGCGCCGTTCCAGCTGCTGTACTGCACGACGGTGGCGCCGTCAGCCGTCGAGGCACCCTGCACCTCGAGAGCCTTGCCGCTGTGGCGGCTGATCACCGTGGCGTACCCGTCGGCGATCGTGACGCGCCACTGCTGGTTGGCCCCGCTGGTGTCGGCCCACTGCACGATCGCGCCGCCGTCGGCCGTCGACCAGCCGGAGACGTCCAGGTTCTTGCCGGACAGCCTGGACCTGACCTCGTAGTACCCGTCGCCGGAGCTGGTGAGCTGCCACTGCTGCTGCGCACCGTCGTTGCGGGACCACTGGGTGATCCGGGCGCCGTCGTTGGTGGCCAGGTTGTAGACGTCCAGAGCCTTGCCGCTGTTCCGGTTGACCAGCACGTACCAGGCGCCGGTGTCGATCGGGGTCGAGCCGCCGCCGTTGCTGCCGCCCGCGTTCAGCGCGGTCAGGACGGAGGTGTACGCGGCCTTCTTGTTGCCGGAGGAGTCGAAGAGCAGCGGGTTGGCCCCGGTGCGCCATGAGTCGCTGTCCCGCACACCCCAGACGGTGATGCCGGTGCAGCGGGCCACCGCGAGGCAGGCGTTGGTCACGGCGGCGTACATGCTCGCCTGGTTCCCGCCCTGCTGGATGTCGAGCTCGGTCAGCTGGACATCCACACCCAGGTCGGCGAACCGCTGCAGGTTGGCCTGGAAGTCCCCGGGAAGGCTGGTGCCGAGGTGCGCCTGGAAGCCGACGCAGTCGATGGGTACGCCGCGGGACCTGAAGTCGCGGACCATGGCGTAGACGCCGGTGGACTTCGCGTTGATGCCGTCCGTGTTGTAGTCGTTGTAGCAGAGCTTGGCACTCGGGTCGGCGGCCCGCGCAGCGCGGAAGGCCGCTTCGATCCAGTCGTTGCCCGTGCGCTGCAGGTTCGAGTCGCGACGGCTGCCGCGGCCGTCGTCGGCGAACGCCTCGTTGACCACGTCCCAGGCATAGACCTTGCCCCGGTAGTGCGTGGCCACCTGCGTCACGTGGTTGAGCAGCGCGTTGCGCAGGGCGGTCCCCGACATGGTCTGCATCCAGCCCGGCTGCTGGCCGTGCCACGCCAGGGTGTGGCCGCGGACCCGCTTGCCGTTGCTCGATGCCCAGCTCAGGATGCGGTCCCCGTTGGTGTAGCTGAACTGGTTCTGCGACGGCTCCGTCGCGTCCATCTTCATCTCGTTCTCGGCGGTGATCATGCTGAACTCGCGGTTCGCGATGGTCGAGTACGTCGAGTCGTTCAGGCGTCCCGCGGCGATCGCGGTGCCGAAGTATCGGCCCTTCTCGGCCGCCGACGCCCCGAGCGTCGAGGCCGCCTGGGCGGGGTTCGCCAGCGCGACGAACGCGCTGAGCAGCAGACAGGTGGTCGCGAGGACCGCCGTCCCCCTCCAGCCGGCCCCGCGGCGACAGGTCGGTTGCGGCGTCGTGGGCATGATGTCTCGCTCTCGTGTCGGGGACGCGCCGTGGGCGCGGCCGGGTGGCGTGCGGGCCACGTGTTAGCGCTCACACGACGACCGCGGCCACTGTGGCACGGTGTGATGCGGGCCCGAACCGGTGCAAAACGTTTCACGAGGCCCTTCTCGTGCGCCCGGCGATCCGTGCCCCGTATCGCCTCGCCGAGGCCCCCGCGCCAGTAGCCTCGTTCCGACCGTCCGTCAGGCGGCGCGGTGTGGTGTCGCTCCGTCGTTGTGCCCAGGAGGCTCGATGGCCGTGAGGCCGGTCCGGTCCGGCTCCGCCGCGGGCGGGTTCGTCCGCGTCTGGTCCTCGGCCGCCGACGCCCCGCGGCTGCGGCGACCGACGGACGTCCTGCTGCTCGTCGGCTCGATCGTCGTCCTGGGGCTGCTGGCGCTGGCCGCACCCGGGCCGACCGGCGCCGACGACGCTCTGGACACGCTCCTCGCCTGGCTCGAGCCCGCGCTCGGCTGGCTCTGGACCGTCATCTACGCCGTCCTGACGTTGTGGGCCCTCGCGGTCGTCCTGCTCGCCGCGGTCAGCCGCGGCCGGCGCCGGCTGCTCGTCGACCAGGTCACGGCGTCCGCCCTGGCCTTCGGTGCGGCGGTGGGTGTCGGCGCCCTCGCCGGGACCGACCCGGCCACCCTCGTCGGCGCGCTGGTGACGTCCGGTCCCCCGGAGGTGTACGTCGCCACCCGGGTCGCGGTCATCACGGCCATCGTCGTCACGGCCTCGCCGCACCTCGCGCGACCGTGGCGGTACGCGAGCCGCTTCGTCATCGCCCTGGGTGCGTTCGCGGCGATCGGCCTCCACGCCACGAACCTCATCGGGGCCACCGCGGCGATCGCGGTCGGGATCGCCGCGGCCGCGGTCGCCCACCTCGTGCTGGGGTCACCGCCGGGGCGGCTCACCGACGCGCAGGTGCAGGTGGCGCTCCAGGATCTCGGCGTGCCGACGACGACGGTGACGCCGACCGCGGCCCGTGCGGGCGCGGACAACCTGCTCGTCGCCCGCACGCCGGACGGCTCGTCGATCCTGGTCACCGTCTACGGCCGCGACGCGTGGGACAGCCAGGTCGTCGGGTCGCTGTGGACCGCCCTGACCCGCCGCGGCGAGCAGGCGCACGTGTGGGGCACGCGGCGGTCCCGGGTCGAGCACGAGGCCCTCTTCACGCTGCTCGCCGCCCAGGCGGGCGTGCCGACGCTCACGGTCGTCGCGGTCGGCATCGCCGAGCAGGGGGACGCCCTGCTGGTGACCAGCGCGCCCCGCACCTCGCTGGGCGAGCTCGGGTCCGACGCGCTGAGCGACGACCTCCTCGGTGAGATGTGGGGCGTCGTCGTCGCCCTGAACAGGGCGGGCATCGCGCACGGGCGGATCGACGGCAGTCGGGTCGTCGTCCGGGTCGACGGCGTCGTCGCCCTCGCGGACTTCGACGCCGCCTCGCGCGCCTCGGACGACAGCGACCTGCGCACGGATCGTGCCCAGCTGCTCGTCGCGACGGCCATCGCGGTCGGCCCCGATCGCGCGATCGCGGCAGCGGTCGCCGCCATCGGTGCCGAGGGTCTGGCGGACGTCCTGCCCTACCTCCAGCCGGCCGCGCTCGGGCGCAGCACCCGCGCCGACGTGCGCGCCGCCAGCTGGTCGCTCGAGGAGCTGCGGGCGGCGGCCGTCGCGGCCGCGGGCGTCGAGGAGCCCCCGCTGGAGCGCCTGCGGCGGGTGACGCCGAGGTCGATCGGCACGCTGCTCGTCATCGGCGTCATCGCGTACCTGCTGATCACGCTGTTGGCCGGCATCGACCTGGCGAGCGTCGCCGCCGCGCTCGCCTCGGCCGACTGGCCGTGGGTCGTCGCCGCGCTCGTGGTCTCCCCCTGGATCCAGGCGTCGCTCGCCGGGGCGACCCTGGGCGCAGCGATGGCGCGCCTGCGGTATGTCCCGGTCCTGATGCTGCAGTACGCGATCCAGTTCATCTCGCTCGTCGTGCCCGCGAGCGCCGCCCGGCTCGCCCTCGAGGTCCGGTTCTTCCAGAAGTTCGGCATCCCCCCGGCCACGGCCCTGTCGTTCGGTCTGATCGACAGCGTCAGCGGGTTCGTCGTGCAGATCACGCTCATCCTCGTGATCCTCGTGAGCGGCCTGCCGGGCTTCACCTCGAGCCTCCGGAGCGGGTCGAGCACGGCGAGCGACGGCTCGTCCGGTCCCTCGCTGATCGCGCTGCTGGTGGCGCTCGTGGTGCTCGGCATCGTCGTGACGCTGGTGGTACCCCGGCTGCGTCGGCGCCTCACCGCGAGGATCCCGGAGATCCGCGCCGCGGTGACGGCGCAGGCGCGGGCGGCCCACTCCGCGCTCGGCGTCCTGCGCCGGCCGGGGAAGGTGGCCGGGATGCTCGGCGGGAACCTCGGCGCGCAGCTCCTCCAGGCCGCCGTCCTCGCCCTGTGCCTCCAGGCGTTCGGGCAGACGGCTCACTTCTCGCAGCTGATCCTCATCAACACCGCCGTGAGCCTGTTCTCGGGGCTCATGCCCGTCCCCGGCGGCATGGGGGTGGCCGAGGCCGGGCTCACGGTGGGCCTGCAGGCCGTCGGCGTGCCCAGCGCGATCGCGGTCTCGACGGCGATCACGTTCCGGCTGGTCACGTTCTACCTGCCGCCGATCTGGGGGGCCGCCGCGATGCGCTGGCTGCGCCGCAACGAGTACGTGTAGCCGGGCGCGTCGGATCGGGGTGCCGCGCTTCGTGGTCAGGTGGAGGGTGGTCATCGGGACGCCCGCTGCAGAGGAGAACTGGGATGTCGAACGTTGTCGCCATCATGTCCATGTCGCTCGACGGCTTCGTCGCGGACGCCGATGACGGCGTCGCCGAGGTGTTCGACTGGTACACCTCGGGGGACGTCGAGATCCACACGGGAGGCTCGGACCCCATGACGTTCCGGGTGTCCGAGCCGAGCGCCGAGCACCTCCGTGGCCTCACGTCCGGTCTGGGCGCCATGCTCACCGGTCGCCGCACGTTCGACGCCGCCCAGGGCTGGGGCGGGAACCACGCGTGGGGCCCGGCGTTCGTCGTGACCCACGAGATCCCCGCCGGGTGGCCGCGACCCGACTCGACGGTCCACTTCGTGACGGACGGCATCGAGAGCGCGGTGCGCCAGGCGAAGGCGGCCGCCGGCGGGAAGTCGGTCGGCGTGCACGGCGCCGACGCGATCCAGCAGTGCCTGAACGCCGGCCTCCTCGACGAGATCAGCGTCGACGTCGCGGCACTGCTCCTCGGCTCCGGTGTCCGGCTCTTCGACCACCTCGTCGGCACGCCCACCACGCTGGGCGACCCGACTGTGGTCGCCGGCGTCGGCGTGACCCACCTGCGCTACCCGGTCCGCACGGCGTAGCCGCCTCGCCAGGCGTCAGTGCGGCGCGTCGGGCGCTCGGTAGAAGTTCCGCTCCCACCGATGACGGCCGATGACCTCTCGCTGCCCGTCGGTCAGGCGGCGGCCGTCGCTCGTCGCCGCGTTGCGCTCGACGTTGCGCACGGTGCGCATGCCAGGGATCACCGTGGACACGGCGGGGTGGTCCAGCACGTAGCGCAGCGCGACGTCGGGCAGCTCGTCGGTGCTGATGCCCAGGTCGTCGACGAGCGCGGCGACGTGCTGCTCAACCTGCGCGGACCGGTCACCCCCGAAGTACGTGGTGCGGAAGTCGCCCTCGGGGAACGTCGAGCCCGCCGTGATCCGACCGGTGAGGCCGCCCTCGTCGAGCGCGACGCGGACGATGACGCCCACACCGTGCTCGGCGCAGGCGGGCAGGAGCTGCTCCGCCGGCTGCTGGTGCCACACGTTGTCGATCACCTGCACGGTGTCGACCGCCCCGCTGCGCACGAGGGCGAGCGCGTTCTCCGGCTGGTAGTCGTTGATCGAGACGCCGAAGAACCGGATCTTGCCCTCCTGGCGGAGGTCGGCGATCGTCTCCAGCCAGTCTCCCCTGCCTACCCACTCGTCGCTCCAGACGTGGAGCTGCAGGACGTCGAAGGCCTCCCGGCCCGACGCCGCCAGGCTCGTCTCGAGGCTCCGCCGGATGTGGTCGCCGGGGAACGCCTCGTCCGGGTGCAGACCGCCGGGTGCGGGCCAGACGCCGTTCTTCGGCGGGACCTTCGTCGCGACGAGCACGTCCGGGTGGTCCCGCAGGACGCGGCCCACGATGCGCTCGCTCTCGCCGTAGCCGCGCGCGGTGTCCACGAAGTTCACGCCCAGCTCGATGGCACGGTGCAACGCGGCGACCGACTCGTCCTCGCGGGCGCCGACCCACTGGGATGCACCGATGCCCCAGGCGCCGTAGCCGATCTCGGACACGGTCAGACCGGTCCTTCCCAGCGGGCGGTACTCCATGCGCACTCCTTGTCAGGCTGCTCGTCGTGGGCGGCGGCCGGCCGGGACCAGCCTCCCCCGGCCCGGGCCGGAGCGCGAGCGGTCCCACCGGAGCCGCGAGCGTCCCGGTTGCGGTCGTTCCCGGACGGCGGTCCACTACGAGCAGGGGGCCTGACCGAAGGAGGTAGCACCATGGACCAGACCGGATGGATCATCGTGGCCGTCGTGGTCGTCGTCCTCGTGATCCTGGCCGTCGTCCTGAGCAGGCGTCGGGGGACGCGCCGGGTCGAGGCCGAGCGCGCCAAGGCACAGAAGATCCGTGAGCAGGCGGCCGTCGACCAGGTGGAGGTCCAGCGGCGGGAGGCCGGGGCCGCACGGCTGGACGCACAGGCGCGCCTCGCCCAGGCGGAGGCAGACGCGCGGGCCGCCGACGCCGCAGCGCTGCAGAACGAGGCGCGCGCACGCGGCGCGGAGGCCAGCGGCGCCCGCACCGAGCTGGACGAGCGCCTGACCACCGCGGACCGCATCGACCCCGACGTCACCGTCGAGGAACCGGTCGCCGCCCAGGAGCCACGCGCCAACCCTCAGGTCTGACCTGACCCGGTCTCCAGCACTGCTCTCAGTGCTGGAGGCCGAGCTTCAGGCCGATCATCGCGAGCCCGAGCAGGCAGCAACGGCCACACCTGGACGGCATCCTGGTGGACCCGGAACCAGACACCGGGTACCCCCCGACGGCCCGTGGCAGGACCCTCGGGACGTCCTGTCGTCGGTCTAGGAGGTCTCGAGCTCGAGCTCGGCGGCGGTCAGCAGGCCGACGTCGATCAGGTCGAGCGGGTGCACGAACTCGCCGCTCACGACGACGCCCCCGGCACGGGCGATCGCACCGCGCAGCGGCTTGGCCCACACGTGCTCGATGAGCGCGATCGCGGCGGCGCTGTCGTCGGGGATGGCGTCGGCGACGTCCCAGACCTGCGCGTCGTCGATGACGTGACCGTCCGACCCGGCCTCGAAGCCCGCGATCGCGCCGGCCTCGGCCCCCTCGTCCCCCGCGAGCCCCAGCCCGAGGAGTGCGCCCACGGTGGCGCCGAAGTCCTCCGCCTCGTCGATGGAGAGGTCGCTCCAGCGCAGCGCCTCGATGGATCCGCTCCCGGACTTCTGGACCACGAGGGCGTCGATGAGGCGGATCTGGTCGTTGTCGCGCAGGTAGGCGAGCTCCTCGAGGATCTCGCCGGTGAAGTTCGGCTGGTCGAAGGCGACCACGAGCAGCTGGACGGGTCCGATGGACATGCTGATCTCCTGGGTGGGACGTCGAAGGGCTGCGGGGGGTCAGGCCGAGAGGAGCTTCTGCTTCTGCGCGTCGAACTCGGCCTGGGTCAGGACGCCGGCGTCGAGCAGCTCCTTGAGCTTCGCCAGGTCGCCGTAGAGGTCGACCGGGGCCTCGGCGGGAGCGGCTTCCGGCGCCGGTGCGGGCGCCTCCTGCGGGGCGGCCTCCTGCGCCGCCTGCTGCTGCGCGTTGGCCTTCGCGGCCCCACGCTGCGAGGCGACGTGGGCGGTGGCGCCCAGGACGGCGGCGCGCCTCAACATCCGCGGCATGATGTGCTCCTTCGCTCGACCCGGTGAGCGCCCGCCGTGCGCCGGCGAGCGGTATGTCCGGTTTCCCCCATGGTCGGCGCGTGGCCGCCCCGCGTGCTCACCCCGAGGCCGACTCACCCGGGTGATTGGCGTCCGGCGGCGTCGACGTGAAGGAGAGGACCTCGATCCCGAGGTCGTACAGCTGGCGCAGCACGCCCTGCACCTGGGCGTGGTCGATGAGCTCGCCACGGAGCTCGGTGGTGCCACCGGCCGGGGTCACGGTCAGCCCCTCGAACGCGTCGCCGAAGCGGACCGGGTCGAGCGCTCCCGCGATGACGAACGTGCAGTGGACCATGACTCATGGTTGCGGGCCGGACGCCGTCAGGCACCACCCGTGGCGGCCGGTCACCCGGGTGAGAGCTTCTCCAGGCGCACCACGATCGCCTTCGACACCGGCGTGTTGCTGCCGAGCGCCGTGCTGCTCAACGGGATCAGCACGTTCGCCTCGGGGAAGTACGCCGCGGCGCAGCCCCGGGAGGTCGGGTACGCCACGACGCGGTAGCCGCGCAGCACCCGGTCGGGCTCGTCCTTCCACTCGCTGACGATGTCGACGCGGTCGCCGTCGGCCAGCCCGAGCTCGACCACGTCGTCCGGGTTGACGAAGACGACGTCGCGGCCGTTCTTGATGCCGCGGTACCGGTCGCTGAGGCTGTACATCGTCGTGTTGAACTGGTCGTGCGAGCGGATGGTCTGCAGGATGAGCCGGCCCGGGGGGCACTCGACCGGGACCAGCTCGTTGACCGTGATCATCGCCCTGCCCGTCGGCGTCGGGAACGTGCGCGAGTCCCGCGGCCCGTTGGGCAGGACGAACCCGCCCTTGCGGCGCACCTGCTGGTTGAAGCTCTCGAAGCCCGGCACGACGCGGGAGATCGACTCCCGGATCACGTTGTAGTCGCGCTCGAAGCCGGCCCAGTCGATCGGGCCGTCGTCGCCGAGCACCGCGCGCGCCAGCCGGGTCACGATCGAGATCTCGGACAGCAGGGACGACGAGACCGGTGGGAGTCCGCCGTGCGTCGCGTGCACCGCGCAGACGGTGTCCTCGACCGACACGAACTGAGGCCCGGTCTCCTGCAGGTCCACGTCCGTGCGACCGAGCGTCGGCAGGATGAGCGCCTCCGCGCCCGTGACGACGTGCGACCGGTTGAGCTTGGTCGACACCTGGACCGTCAGGTCGGTCCCACGCATGGCGGCCTCCGCCGCGGCCGTGTCCGAGATCGCCGCGACGAGGTTGCCGCCGAGGGCGAACCACACCTTGATCTCGCCGCGCCGCATCGCCTCGATCGACTGCACGGAGTCCAGACCGTGCCGACGCGGGGGGTCGAACGAGAACTCGGCGCCGAGGGCGTCGAGGAAGCTGTCCGGCATCTTCTCCCAGATGCCCATCGTGCGGTCGCCCTGCACGTTGCTGTGCCCCCGGATCGGGGAGGCGCCCGCGCCGGGCTTCCCGATGTTGCCCCGCAGGAGCAGCAGGTTGACGATCTCCTTGATCGTGTCGACGCCCTTGCGGTGCTGCGTGAGGCCCATCGCCCAGGTGATGATCACGCGGTCGGCGGCGAGGTACCGGTCGGCCAGCTCGTCCATCTCGGCGACGGTGAGGCCGGTCGCCGCGAGGACCTCCTGCTCGTCGAGCGCCTCGAGGTGTCGGCGGAAGTCGTCGAGGCCGAGCGTGTGCTCCGCCAGGAAGTCGTGGTCCAGGACCGTTCCCGGCCGCCTGGCCTCGGCCTCGAGCACGCGCCTGGAGACCCACTGCAGCAGGGCCATGTCCCCGCCGCTGCGGATCTGCAGGAACTGGTCGGCCATGTCCGTGCCCCGGCCGACGAGGCCGCGCACCGTCTGCGGGTTCTTGTACCGGCGCAGGGCCGCCTCCGGCAGCGGGTTGACGGCGACGATGGCGGCGCCGTTGCGCTTCGCCCCCTCGAGGGCGGTCAGCATGCGGGGGTGGTTGGTGCCGGGGTTCTGCCCCATGACGACGATCAGGTCGGCCTTCGCGAAGTCGTCGTAGGCGACCGTGGACTTGCCGATGCCGAGCGTCGCGTTCATCGCCGTGCCGGTCGACTCGTGGCACATGTTCGAGCAGTCCGGCAGGTTGTTGGTGCCGAACGCCCGCACGAAGAGCTGGTAGAGGAACGCCGTCTCGTTGGCCGTGCGGCCGCTGGTGTAGAAGGCGGCCTGGTCCGGCGAGTCGAGCGCGGTGAGCCGGTCGGCCACGAGCCGGAAGGCGTCCTCCCAGCTCACGGGGACGTAGTGGTCGCTGCCCGCGGCCTTGTGGACGGGTTCGACGAGCCTGCCCTGCATGCCGAGCCAGTACTCCGACTTCTCCAGCAGGTCCGTGATCGAGTGCTCCGCCCAGAAGCTCGTCGGCACCGTGACCGGGGTCGCCTCCCAGGAGACCGCGCGCACGCCGTTCTCGCAGAACTCGGCCTTCGTCCGGTGCTCCGGGTCCGGCCATGCGCAGCTCATGCAGTCGAACCCGTCCTTCTGGTTCATCGCGCCGAGCAGCCGGAGCGAGCGGGACGGGCCCAGATCCTCGAGGGCGTAGGTCATCGCGTTGACGACGGCCGGGAGCCCGACCGCCCACGCGTCGGGCGGCTGGACGGTCATCCGGTCGTAGGACGGATCCTCGACCGGGGGCTTGCGCGGCACTAGACGGAGACCTTCGCGACGGCGGGAACGGCGGTGACGCGTTCGGGCCGCGAGTACACGACCATCGACGACCCGCGCAGGAAGCCGACCAACGTGATCCCCGCCTCGGCGGCGAGGTCGACGGCGAGCGACGACGGCGCGGAGACGGCGGCGAGGACGGGGATGCCGGCCATGAGCGCCTTCTGCGTCAGCTCGAAGGACGCCCGCCCCGACACCATGAGCACGGTGCCCCGCAGCGGCAGCCGGCCGTTCGTGAGCGCCCAGCCGACCACCTTGTCCACCGCGTTGTGCCGACCGACGTCCTCGCGCAGCACGAGCAGCTCTCCGGTTCCGGCGTCGAAGAGCCCGGCGGCGTGCAACCCGCCCGTCCGCGCGAACACCTCCTGGCGCTCGCGCAGCCGGTCGGGGAACGTCGCCAGCAGCTGCGCCGGGAGGAGGAGGTCGTCGTCGGCGACCGTCCAGTGCGAGTGGGTCCGCACGGCGTCGATGCTCGCCTTGCCGCAGAGCCCGCACGACGACGTCGTGTAGAAGCTGCGCTCCAGGCTCGGGTCCGGGGCCGGCACACCGCGGCCCAGCGTCACGTCGAGCACGTTGTACGTGTTGACGCCGTCCTGCGTCGCGCCGGCGCAGTAGCGCGCGGCCGCGAAGTCCTCGGCCGCCGCCACGACGCCCTCCGACACGAGGAACCCCGCGGCGAGGTCGACGTCGTGACCGGGCGTGCGCATCGTGACGACCAGGGAACGGCCGCCCACCCTGATCTCCAGCGGTTCCTCCGCTGCCAGCACGTCCTCGACCCGGCGAGCCCCGTCCTCGAGGCTGATCCGCGACACCCGCCGGCGGACCGCGATTCTCTCCATACCTCAGCATCCCACCCAGGCATCCGAGACCACGTGAGCTGCCGCGCGACGTCGCTCAGCTCGTCGATCCGGGGACGGGCAGGCCCGCGCACTGCGCAACCGCCGCATCTCGGGTCGTGCGAGACATCGGTGGCGTCGTCGCCGGGATCTGCGCCAAGGCGTCTTCGCATGCACCCAGGCGAGTCATGACCGAGGTGTCGGCCGGCTCGGCGTCGTCGTCGCCCTCGTCGGCGGCGGGCGGAGCCGACACCGTCTCGCAGGCGTCCGCGGCACCGGCAGTCTGCGCAGTCGCGCACTTCGAGCGCAGGTCGACAAGGGCGCGCTGCCCCTCGGACCACTCACCGAGCCCGAGGAGCCCGACGACGCACACCCCGACCAGAGCGCCCCGCCACCAGGTCGGGCCTCCCTTGAAGACGTTCCGAGAGCGCTCCTCGAGCAGCTCCAGCGCCGCCCGCAGGCTCGCGCGCCCGACGACCATGTCCAGCCGTTCCGCCTCGGCGGACGCTCGCGACGAGCGGGCGAGCATGCCCGGGTCTGCGGCGGCGCCGTTGCCGGCACGTTCGGCTGACGAGCGAGCGATCCGTCCGAGTCGGAGCGCCCGATATTCGAGAGCCGCGATGCTTTCCGCCAGCTCCTCGCCGGCATGCTGATCGAGGATTCCCCGCACGAGCGCGCGCTCGGACGTCGAGAGGTCGTTGTCGGAGTCGTTGCCTGCAGGCTTCACGGTCGAGGGGGCGAAGACGATCCGGCGTTGCGCCGAGAAGAACAATCGAGTCAGATCCAGCGCCGCGAGGATCGCGACGACGCCGAGGACGCCGACGACCCACCACATCCACTCGAAGCCGTAGGGCAAAGGTGCGAGGTTGGCGAATGCCACCCAGCCGACACCGGCGAGGACGGCAGTCGCGAGGGCACCGACGGCACTGCCGTAGGAGCGGAGGTTCTCGCGGATCTTCTCCATCTGAGCCCGAGTCTCGGTGCTCTCTGCCTCGGCCAACGTTCGAAGGGCTGCGTTCGGCGAAGGGGCGTCCTCTTCCGCGTCCTCGTCCGCGTCGTTCGTGCCGAACACCGACTCGACCGCGTTGACGATCCTGGTCACGAGGTCCACGGTTGCGACTCTCGCGCGAGTCGGCTGGCGACGTCGTCGAATTCCTCGACATATCCGAGCAGCCTGGCGTACACGACCGGGTCCAGCGTCGGATCCGTCTCGGTCCCACCCGTCCGAGCCGTGGAGATGATCCAGGCGTTCAGTGCCAGGCGGAAGGCCTTCGCCTTCTCGCGCAGGTTGCTGGCTGCGTCGCTCACGGTTCCCCCAACGGCACGTGGATCGATGGACCGGTCATGAGCACCGTAGCGCGAGTCATATAGCCCAGTCGGTACCGCTTTGTGCCGAATTCCGCACCGTTGGTCGACATACAGCCTCGTGGACGGCGACCGCCGCACGGCCGTGCATCTCCGGGCACCGGACGCGCACGACGGCCGGCGGCGCGCGTCGCACCCATTGCGCTGCCGAGGTCGCCCGGAGCATCCTCGACAGAGCGCCGCAGTGCTGCGGTCGCGGGACGGTCGAAGGTGATCAGCATGCGACGACCTGTGCTTGTCGTCCTGTTCGCGCTCCTGCTCTCGGGGTTGACGATCACCGCGCCACCGCCCGCCTCGGCCGCGGTGATCGCCGGCTTCAGCGACACGCTCGTCGCCACCGTCATCTCCCCCACGGCCCTCGCTTTCACGGCGGACGGCCGGATGCTGATCACGGACAAGGGTGGTCGGCTGCGGGTCCGGACGGCCGCGGGCACGCTGCTGGCGGCGTCGGCCCTCGACATCAACTCGCGCATCTGCATCGGGTCCGAGCGCGGCCTGCTCGGCGTCGCCGTCGACCCCGACCCCAGCACGAAGGCGATCTATCTCTTCTACACGGCGCGGGGCACGGACGCGACGTGCCCGACCAGCACCACGGGCAACCCGGCGGGCGCGCCGCGCAACCGCGTGTCGCGGTTCGTGCTCGGCGACAACAACGTGGTCGACCCGGCGAGCGAGACGATCCTGCTCGACGGCATCTACACGCCGGCCGGCAACCACAACGCCGGCGACGTGCACGTCGGCAAGGACGGCTACCTCTACGTGTCCACCGGCGACGGCGGCTGCGACTACGCCGGCAACAGCGGCTGCGGCGGCGAGAACAACGCGACCCGCGACCGGAACGTCCTCAACGGCAAGATCCTGCGGGTCGTGCGCACGACCGGCGCACCGGCGCCCGGCAACCCGTTCCTGGGCACCGGGTCAGCCAGCTGCCGGCTGGCCCCCGCCGCCGCCGGCTCCATCTGCCAGGAGACGTTCGCCTGGGGGCTGCGCAACCCGTTCCGGTTCGCGTTCGACCCGGACGCGGCCGGCACGGTGTTCAACATCAACGACGTCGGCCAGAACGTGTGGGAGGAGATCGACCGGGGCACCAGCGGCGCCGACTACGGCTGGAACGGCCGCGAGGGCCACTGCGCCCAGACCGGCGTCGCGACCGACTGCGGCGCGCCGACCCCCGCGGGGACGACCGACCCGATCTTCGACTACGACCGGTCCGCGGGGTGCGGCTCGATCACGGGCGGCGCGTTCGTGCCCAACGGCGTCTGGCCGGCCGCCTACGACGCCGGCTACGTGTTCGGCGACTACGTCTGCGGCAAGATCATGATGCTCGCCGGCGGCACGAGCACCGATCTCGCGACGGGCCTCGGAGGGGCGGTCCACCTGGAGTTCGGGCCGTACGGCAGCACCCAGGCGCTGTACTACACGACGTTCCTCAACGGCGGCGAGATCCACCGGATCAGCTACACCGGGACCGCGAACCGCACGCCGGTCGCCGCCCTCACCGCCACGCCGTCCAACGGCGCCGCCCCGCTGACCACGACCCTGAGCGGGGCCGGCAGCAGCGACCCGGACGGCGACGCACTGACCTACCTGTGGACCTTCGGCGACGGGTCGGCGGGCGCCACGACGAGCACCCCGACGATCTCGCACACCTACGCGGCAGGCACGTGGACGGCCGGCCTGCAGGTGCGGGACCCGAGCGGGGCCCTGTCCGCGCCCGTCACGCTCACCATCAGCTCGGGCAACACGGCGCCGACACCGACGATCACCTCACCGGCGGCGGGCGCGACGTTCGTCGTCGGCGGGAGCTACCAGCTCACCGGGTCGGCCACCGACGCGCAGGACGGCACGCTGCCCGCGTCCAGCCTCAGCTGGACCATCCTGCGGGTGCACGACCAGCACACCCACCCGTTCCTGGGCCCGGTCACCGGCACCGGCATCGCCTTCACCGGACCCGGCCCCGAGGACCTCGCGGCCGCCGCGAACAGCTTCCTGCGGGTGAGCCTCACCGCGACCGACTCGGCCGGTGTCTCGACGACCGTCACCCGCGACTTCCAGCCGCAGAAGGTCGCCGTGACGCTCGGCACGGTCCCGACGGGTCGGCAGCTGTCCGTCAACGGACAGACGGTGACGGGGCCGACGACGGTCACGTCCTGGGCCGGCTTCGCCCTGCAGCTCGTCGTCCCCGCCCAGACGGACGCCGCGGGCCGGGCCTACGGCTTCAACCGCTGGTCCGACGGCTCCTCCGCGGCGACCCGTACGTGGACGACGCCGGCCGCCGCGACGACGCTCACCGCGAACCTCGGGCTGCGCGGGCTGCAGGGGGCGTACTTCAACAACCAGGACTTCACGGGAGCCACCGTGAACCGGCTGGACCCGAGCATCGGGTTCAGCTGGGGCACCGCGTCGCCGATCTCCGGCATCGGTGCCGACACCTTCTCGGTCCGCTGGACCGGCGCGATCATCCCGCGGTACTCGCAGACGTACACGTTCTCGACGACGTCCGACGACGGGGTCCGGCTCTGGGTGAACGGGACCCGGATCATCGACCAGTGGACGACGCACTCGAGCCGGGTGGACAGCGGCACGATCGCGCTCACGGCAGGCGTACCCGTGCCGGTCGTGCTCGAGTACTTCGAGGGCACCGGCAACGCGGTCGCTCAGCTGCGCTGGTCCAGCTCGTCCCAGGCGCAGGAGCTGGTGCCGACCGACCGGATGCGCCCGTACTACGCCGTCAACATGCAGCCGGCCGGCCGGCCGGTCCCGCCCGGGTACGCGGCCGACACCGGCGCCGTCTACGGCAAGCGGTCGACAGGCCTCAGCTACGGGTGGAACGCCGACAACTCGTCGGCCACCCGCGACCGGGACTCGGCGACCTCCCCCGACCAGCGGTACGACACGCTGGCCTTCCTGCAGCTCGCGCCGAACACCAACGCCCGCTGGGAGCTGGCCGTGCCCAACGGCACGTACAGCGTCCGGCTGGTCGGCGGTGACCCGACGTCGTTCGGGTCCACCATCCGGCTCGCCGCCGAGGGCGTGCTCGTGGCGAGCGGCACCACGACCTCGGCGCAACCCTGGATCGACGCCACCGCCACCGTCACCGTGAGCGACGGGCGGCTCACGATCTCCAACGGCGCGGGAGCGGCGAACAACAAGCTCGCGTTCCTCGAGGTCCGCCTGCTCTGACGGCCTACGCCGCCATGCCGTAGGCCGACCCGCGGCGGGCGACCGTCGCGCCGTCCCGCACGATGTCGTCAGCCCCGACCTGCGCTCGCGGCTCGATCACCACGGACTCCCCCACCCGGGCGCCGGAACCCACGCGCGCGCGAGCGCCGACGCGCGTCCCTCGGCCGAGGTGGGCGTTGCGGTCGACGACGACACCGGCACCGAGCACGACGTCGACGTCGACCCAGCTGCCCGCGCCCACGCGCACGCCGTCGTGCACGACCGCGCCGGCCTCGACGTAGGAGGTCTCGGCGAGCCAGGCGCCCTCGTGGACCCGCGCGCCGGGCGAGACGAGCCCGCCCCCGTTGGGGTGCCGGACGTAGCGGACGATCTCGCCGAAGTCGTCCTCGAACTCCACCTGGCCGGCCTTGCGTCGTGTCATCGTGCCCCTCACCGTCTGGTTCTCGTGGTTCTCGGATGACATAACGAACGAGGGGCCGCGAGGATTCCAAGCGCTCGGCTGGCACACTGCGGACCATGATCGAGCGGGTGCTGCCGGCGGGGGTCGAGGCCGCCGAGCACGCCGGTCCCGCGCTGCCGTCGGCGCTGCTCCCGGCGGAGGAGGCGGGCGTCGCGAACGCCGTCCCGGCGCGCCGGGCCGAGTACGCCGCCGTCCGGTCCTGCGCCCGGACCGCCCTGCGCCGGCTGGGGCTGGACGACGTGGCGGTGCCGTCGGGCCCCGACCGCGCACCGGTCTGGCCGGCCGGGGTCGTCGGCAGCATGACGCACTGCGAGGGCTTCCGCGCCGCCGCGGTCGCCCGCGCGGACGCGTTCGCCGGCCTCGGTATCGACGCCGAGGTGCACGCCCCGCTGCCGCCCGAGGTGCTGAGCCTGGTGATGAGCGCGGACGAACGAGCCGCCCTCGTCGGCCTCGACCCCGCGACGTGCCCGGACCGCGTGCTCTTCTCGGCCAAGGAGTCCGTCTACAAGGCGTGGTACCCGGTCACGCGCGCGTGGCTGGGGTTCGAGGACGTCGACGTGCGCCTCCGCGCCGACGGCACGTTCACCGCCCGGCTCCGCCCGGCCGGGCTCGGGACGGACGTGCTGCACGGGCGGTGGGCCGCCGGGGACGGGCTCGTCGTCACCGCGGTCGTGCTGGACCACCGCTGAGTCGCGTTGTCAGAACGCGAGCGTCCAGCCGTCCCGCTGCGCGTCGGCGCCGGTGTACGCCACCCCGTCGACCTTGAGCCCGGCGGGGTCGAGAATGCTCACCAGCCCGCCTCGGTTGCCCAGCTGGACGGGCGGCGTCAGCGTGATGCGTGTCGCCTCCCCCGGGCCGAGGACGGGGCCGGTGAGGACGACGCGGTGCTTCTGCGCGTCCGCGACGGCCCACCCGCTCAGGTCGATCGGCGCAGTCGTGACGTTGACCAGCGTCACGGTCTCCCGCTCCGGCGCCGGCCCGGGCCCGTTGACCATCGACGCGACCACGCGGATCCGGCCGTCGGTGACCGCCGGGCCCGGCTCGCCCGGCAGGGGCGCCGTCGGGAGCGTGTGGCCGGTGACGTCGTCGGTGTGCCAGGCCTGCGACTGGAACGCCAGGAAGACCGCCACCCACTGGTCGGCCGCGGCGTGGTGGATGAGCAGCGCGCCGTCCTGCCACGGCCCGTCGTCCGACGCGAACCGGCCGCTGTTGCCCTGGTTCATGTGGATGTCGTGCACGCCGGCGCCGGGCTGGAAGCCGAAGATCTTGTCGGGCTTGTCGAGCTCGGGGCCCCACGGCTCCCCGAAGAGGTAGACGCGGGAGCCCGGGTCCCGGACCGCGCGGCCCACGTGGTGCTCCAGGGCGTCCGCCAGGTCGTTGTCCGCGTCCGGCAGGTCCGGCGGCAGCGCGCGCATGAGGGTCCGGTCGAACAGGTTGCCGCGGATGAGGTCGAGCCCGCCGCCGCCCGGCCCGGGGGCGAGGCGCGACCAGCCGCTGGGCCGCGCGGCCAGTCCCGCGCAGACGGGGTGGTGGAAGTCCTCGGAGACGAACGTGAGCAGGTCCGACGGCGACTGCTGGGACTTGACGTTGATCGAGGCGCGGTAGTGCACGCCCGCGTCGTCGGACAGGTGGACCTGGAAGTGCGGGCTGTCCGGGTCGGCCTCGCGCACGCTGGCGAGGGCTCGGCCGGCGAGGACGCCGTAGGCCTTGAGCGGCATGATGATCTCCCCTGAGGTGGTGTGATGGTGGTTGGGTCAGGCGTCGTCGGACGTCCACGTGAGGGTCACCTTGAAGTTCGCCGTCGAGCTCGCGCCCGCCACGAAGGCCCCCACCTCGGCGCTCATCTGGATGCCGAACTCGAGCTCGATCCGGTCCGGACCGTCGATCGGCGTCCGCAGCTGCGCGAGCATCGAGCGCACGGCGGGCTGCACGCGGGCCAGCGCGTCGTCGAACGTCTGCTCGACCCGCTGCACGACGGTCCCGTCGCCCAACCCCCGCGTCACCATGCCGGGCAGCGCGACACCGTCGTCGACCTGCACGACGACCTCGCCGCCGTCGGCCGTGCCGAACGTCACCAGTCGCGTCATCGCGTCCCCCTCACGATCCCGGTTCGAGCGTGATCGTCGCGCCGAACGCGCCGCTGTTGCCGCTGAGCCCGACGTCGTTGACGCCGAGGTAGAGCTCACCGTCGCGCGGGCAGACGTACGTCGTGCCGCTGCCGACGAAGAACGGCTCCTGCACGTCGAGGCTCCCGATCAGGCCGGCGGTCGGGGCGTCGGGCAGGCCGGGCACGTTGTACGGGTGGTACACGGGATCGGCGAGACCGTCAGGCCCGACCTGCCCGGTCGCCGTCTGCTCGTGCAGGATCGTGCCGCTGCCGACGACGACGAACGTGTCCCCCGCCAGGCACGCCAGCCCCATGTCGGTCCACTGCTGGGTGGCGGGGACCTCTCGCTGCACCGTCACCACGGCGCGCGGCGTCACCACCGGGGCCGACGTCGAGGGCGGCGCGTCCGTGGGCTGCCCGCCCGGTTCGGAGTCGTCCGGCATGAGCGCGAGCACCGTGGCGAGACCTCCTGACGCCACGAACGCGGCGATCCCCCCGCCGATGAGCCCGCGGTGCGTGCGCTTCTTCGGTGCAGGCTCGACCGGTTCCGGCGGCACGGGCGCCGGCGGCACGGGCGGGGGCGGCGGCGCCGGTGCGCCGGGCACCGGCGTGGCCAGCGCGTCGATCTCGAAGAGCTGCGTGTCCCCGCCGCGCACGTAGAGGACCGGCGTCACCCACTCGAGCGTGCCGCGCCCCGTGCCCAGGATCCCGATGCGCCCGCTGCGCACGGCCTCGTCGACGCTGCGGCCCTGCGCGATCGCCATGTAGAACGACCGCGCGAACGCGACCGCGGCGACGTCGCTGACGGCGAACTGCATCGCGGCGACGGCGTGGATCCCGCTGCGCACCAGGGCCGCGGCCGTCCCCGAGAACGGGTCGACGGCCCCGACCGCGCCCGACTGGCACGAGTTGAGCACGACGAGCTGCGGCGTCACGTCGGCCTCGTCGAGGAGGTCCGCGAGGCTGCTCGCCTCGACGTAGTCCGCGCGCCCGTCCTTGCCGACGAAGGCGAGCACGCCCTCGTCGGTCTCGACGTCGTACCCGCCGTGGCCGATGAAGTGCAGCACGTGCCACCGACCCTGGACCAGCGCGGCGTGGACCCCGTCCCAGGAGACGTCGTCGAGCCAGCCGAGCTGGACGCGCCCGGACGCGATGTGCGGGCCCAGGGCCTCCTCGAGCCGCCGCCGCTCGTCCTCGACCTCCAGCCGCGGCAGCCCAGCGGGCGACGCGACCATCCCGAGGATCCGCAACGGAGGCTCGAGCACCACGGTGCCGGGCGCGGCCGACGACGGCGCGGGCACGTGCCGGACCAGCGGCTCCTTGCGGCACACGTAGGCGGCGGTCTCCGGGTCGAACATCGTCTCCCACGGCACGCCCGCCAGGCCCGGCGCCGTGAGCCGCAGCAGGACCTGGAGGTCGTTCCCGCGCTCGCGCGCCACTCCGACGCTGGCGCGGTAGGCGCCGCCCACGGCCCCGGCGAACACGGACTCGAACAGCTGCGTGCCCATCGCGCGCAGGGGCGCCTCCTTGTCCCCCACCACCCGCCGGGCCGCCACGGCGGACGCGAGCACGGTCGCCTCGAGCAGGGGCATCCCCGCCAGGAGCGCGGCCACGTCGAGGGTCATCGTGCCCTGGGGCTCGCCGCCCGAGACCGAGCGCAGCACCTGGACCGAGTAGGTCCCGGCGTCGGGTCCCTGCTCGATCTCCAGCTCGATCACGTCGCCCACGGCATGCCCCCGTGCCACCCCGGCGCACCCGTTCGGCGTGCCCGGTTCGCGGCTTTTGTCTCCTTCGACGTCGACGCTACGCCGGGGGCGTCGGCGGGTCCATGACCGGGGCCAGAGTTCCCCCGCTCCTCACCCCCGGCGAGAGGGTCGCTACCCGCCGGTAACCCGGGCGTCGCACCGCCCCTCCGACGGCCCCGAACGAGCGCGCGCGGCAGGCTCTGACAACCCGCTGACCTGCACGTTCACCTCGACCAGTCCGCGGGCTGGACGGATGGCCCCGTGAGCCTCACACTTGCGCCTGCCCCTCTAGATGGTCCGGCCGCCGATGGCCGGGAAAGGACCCGCGGCCGTGCTGCGCACCGTGACTTCGCACCTGTCTCTCGACGTGCGCACCCCGCTCGAGATCCTGCTCTCCGTGGCCGTCGCCGACGGCGCCTACGACCGCTCCGAGATCTTCTCGGTCCGGCACGAGGACGGCCCCCTGGACGTCGCCGAGATCAAGATGGCGCACGGCGGTCGTATGCACCGCGTGCTGGCCCCGGCCGGCCGCGTGGTCGTCGACTACCAGGCCACCCTCACCGGCCAGGCCGACCTGCCGGCCATCGAGGACGTCGACCTCGTCGAGTACCGCCGGCCCAGCCGCTACGCCGAGTCGGACCGGCTCCTGGCGTTCGCGCGGGACCAGTTCACCGGCCTGGAGGGCCCCGAGCTCCTCGACGCCGTGGTCGCCTGGGTCACCGGGCACGTGACCTACCTGTCGGGCTCGAGCCTGCCCACCGACGGCGCCACCGACACGCTGCTGAAGCGGCGCGGTGTGTGCCGCGACTTCGCCCACCTGGTGGTCGCCCTGCTCCGGGCCAAGGACGTCCCCGCGCGGCTGGTCTCCGTCTACGCGCCCGGGCTCAAGCCGATGGACTTCCACGCGGTCGCCGAGGCCTACGTCGACGGCGCCTGGCGCGTGGTCGACGCGACCCGACTGGCGCCGCGCGAGTCCCTGGTCCGGATCGCCACGGGCCGCGACGCGACCGACACGGCGTTCCTCTCCTACTACGGCGGGCAGCTCTCCATGCGGGCCATGACCGTCACCGCCGCCGTGCACGCGGTCCTGCCGGTCGACGACGGCACGGGTCTGGTCGCGCTGCGCTAGCCGGTGGGCCTGCGCTAGATCGACAGCCCCACGAGCGACCCGACGCCGAACGTCACCGCCATCGCGATCGACCCGCCGAGCACGTTGCGCAGGACCGCGCGGCGCGGCTCGGCGTCGCTGAACCGGGCCGCCACCAGGCCGGTCACCACCAGTGCGACCACGACCGCGGCGAACGTCGCGGGCACGCGCACGCCACCCCACGGCGCCAGCACGACGAGCAGCGGGACGATGCCGCCGACCAGGAACGCGCCGAGCGAGGCGATCGCGGCGTGCCACGGGTTGGTGAACTCGTCCGGCCCGGCCACGACGAGCGTCGGGAGCACCCGGCCGCGCCGCACGGCCGCCCGCTCGGCGTCCCGCTGGCTGCTCACCGACACGTATTCCCCGGCCGCCATCGAGAGCGCACCGGCGACCAGCGCCGCGATGCCGGCAACCGCGATGGTGCCCACGGGGGTCGCCGCACCGGCGACCCCGAGCACGGTGGCGGCGACCGAGACGATGCCGTCGTTGGCACCCAGCACCCCCGCGCGCAGCCAGTTGAGGCTCTGCACCGTGGGGACGGACCGGCTCGTCGTCAGGACGCTCATACGTCTACCGTAGGCACCCGTCGCGACGTTGTCATCGAAGCAAAGCCTGTCCTGACCTGCGCAAACGCAGGAAAGCCTTGCCTATGTCAGGCGCTCTCTCGCAGGTTCCGACGGCGGCCCTCGACCTCGACCAGCTCGGCGAACGCGGCCTGGTAGGCGGCCGGGTCGGCGTCGGCGTCCATGCGCTGCAGGCGCCCCCGCAGGTCCGCGATGTGCCGCGTGAAGCCGATCTCCACCAGCCGGAGCACGACGCCCTTGACGTAGCCCTCGAGCGACTCCGGGCGGTCCTCGGGCAGCGGCGCGACCGCGAGCTCGGTGACCAGGGCGCGGACCGGCTCGGCCGCCTGCTCGATCACGGCGCCCACCCAGCCGGTCGACCCGCCCGAGGACTGCAGCAGCGGGCGCGCGACGGCCAGGCCACCGGCGGCGCGGATCGCCTCGTGCACCGCGCGGTACGCGGGCGCGCCGAACGCGTCGGACGGGAGCTCGTCGAAGTCGGAGGCCACCAGGTCCGGTCGCTGGAGCACGACCTCCAGGGCGGTCCGCTCGATCTGCGCGACCGGGTCCCGCCGGTCGGGCACCGGCATGCGCGCGACGGGCACCTGCACGGGATCGGCCGGAGCAGCCGTCGGCCGCTCGGTGCGCGCCGCCGGGGGTCGCGTCGACGCCCCCTGCACGGCCCGGCGCACGGAGTCCTGGTCGTCGATGCCGAGCCAGCCCGACAGCAGCCGCGTGTACTCGGGCCGCAGGGCGGCGTCGCGGATGCCGGCGACGATGGGCGCGGCCGCGCGCAGGGCACCGATCCGGCCCTCGGCGGTGCGCAGGTCGTACGACGCGAGCGTCGACCGGATGACGAACTCGTAGAGCGGGGTCCGGCCCGCCACGAGCGCGCGGACGGCGTCGGGACCCTTCGCCTGGCGCAGCTCGCACGGGTCCATCCCGGACTTCTCGACCGCCACGAACGTCTGTGCCGAGAACGACTGGTCCTCGCCGAACGCGCGCAGGGCCGCCTTCTGACCCGCGGCGTCGCCGTCGAACGTGAAGATGATCTCGCCGCCCACCGAGGCACCGGACGCCAGCTGCACGCCGCCGCTCGACCCCGAGTCGCCGATCAGCCGGCGCACGATCCGCGCGTGGTCGGACCCGAACGCGGTGCCGCACGTGGCCACCGCGGTGCCGACGCCCGACAGGTGCATCGCCATGACGTCGGTGTACCCCTCGACCACGACCACGCGCTTGTCCCGCTGCAGGTCCCGCTTGGCCAGGTCGATGCCGTAGAGCACCTGCGACTTCTTGTAGAGCGGCGTCTCGGGCGTGTTGAGGTACTTGGGCCCCTGGTCCTCCTCGAACAGGCGGCGGGCGCCGAAGCCGACGGTCTCCCCCGTCAGCTCGCGGATGGGCCAGACGAGGCGACCGCGGAACCGGTCGTAGACGCCGCGCTGCCCCTGGCTGACCAGCCCGGAGAGCGTGAGCTCGGCCTCCGTGAAACCGCGGCCCCGCAGGTGGCGCATGAGCGAGTCCCACCCCTGCGGAGCGAACCCGACGCCGAAGTCCGCGGCGGCGGACCGGTCGAAGCCGCGCTCCGCGAGGAACTGCCGCCCGGCCGCCGCGGCCGGCGTGCTCAGCTGCTCGCGGTAGAACTCCTCGGCCACCTTGTGCGCCTCGATGAGCCGGCGCCGCTTGCCGGGCTCCTCGCCGGGGCGCGGTGCGCCGCCCTCCTCGTACCGCAGCTGGAGCCCGACCTTGCCGGCCAGGTACTCGACCGCCTCGGAGAACCCGAGCCCGTCGACCTTCTGCACGAAGTCGATGACGTCGCCGCCCTCGCCGCAGCCGAAGCAGTGGTACCGGCCGACCTGGGGGCGCACGTGGAACGACGGCGAACGCTCGTCGTGGAAGGGACAGAGACCCTTCATCGAGCCGACGCCCGCGGACCTCAGCGTGACGTGCTGCCCGACGATCTCCTCGATGTGGGCGCGCTCGCGGACCGCCTCCACGTCCTCCCGCCGGATCCGTCCTGCCACGCGAGGAGTCTAGGCGTCGCGACGGACCGCGAGGACCTGGTTCATACGAGTGCCGGAGGCCCGCCGTGGCGCGGCGGGTGGACCAGGCGCGCGTGCAGCTCCGCGGCCGAGACGTCGGTGAGCGACGCGACCTGGTCGATGACCACGCGCAGGCGCGCGGCGTCGTCCGCGGCCTGCGCCCAGTCCGCCGCGAACGGCGGCTCGAGGGCGATCGGCGCCCGCTCCGCGAGCACGTGCACGAGGTCGACGAGCACCTCGCGCTGGCGGTGGTAGAGCGGCTCGAGCTCGCGCGGCGCCATGACGTAGGCCACCGCGAGGCCCTTGAGCACCAGGATCTCGGCCAGCGTCTCGTGCGGCACGATCAGGTCGGCGCCGTACCGCGTCAGCGGCCCCGGCCCGTAGACCTCGCGGGTGGCCAGCTGGGAGGCCTTCGCGAACCGGCCGATCAGCTGGCTGGTGGAGTCCTTCAGCGACGCCAGCGCGGCGCGGGACCCGTCGAACCCCGGGCGCCAGAGGTTCGCCGCGACCAGCCGGTCCATCGCCTCCTGCAGCCCGTCGGCCGTCACCGCGTCGCCGTACCAGGTCTGCACGGCCTCGACCACGCGGTCGCGCTCGACCGGCACGCCCAGCACCTCGAGGTCCAGGCGCCCGCCCACGACCGCGTCCTCGACGTCGTGCACCGAGTAGGAGATGTCGTCGGCCAGGTCCATGACCTGCGCCTCGAGGCACTTGCGGCCGTCGGGAGCCTGCTCGCGGAGCCACTCGAAGACCGGCAGATCGTCCTCGTACACGCCGAACTTGTGCGTCGGCCGGCCGCTCGCCGCGCTCACCGGACCCTGCAGGTGCCGCCAGGGGTACTTCACCGAGGCGTCGAGGCTGGCGCGCGTGAGGTTGAGCCCGACGGCGCGACCGTCCGGCGCGACGACCTTCGGCTCCAGCCGCGTGAGCAGCCGCAGCGTCTGCGCGTTGCCCTCGAACCCGCCGATGCCCTTGGCCAGCTCCGCCAGCGCGCGCTCTCCGTTGTGCCCGAACGGCGGGTGCCCCAGGTCGTGCGCCAGGCACGCCGTGTCGACGATGTCGGGGTCGCAGCCGAGCGCCTTGCCGATCTCCCGGCCCACCTGCGCGACCTCGAGGGTGTGCGTGAGCCGGGTCCGGACGAAGTCGTCCGACGACGGTCCGAGGACCTGCGTCTTCGCCCCGAGCCGCCGCAGAGCGGAGGAGTGCACGAGGCGCGCCCGGTCCCGCTCGAACGCGGTCCGCTCGCGCGACTTGACCGGCTCCGGGACCCAGCGCTCCCGGTCGGCGTCGACGTAGCCGTCGAGGTCGAGGGAGTGGTCCAGTGCCGTCACGGGGCCAGCGTAACGATCAGGCCCGCGTGACGATCACGCCAACCTCCAGACCTGCACTCCCGGTCCGTCGCCCGGCAGCTCGAGCCGGTCCGGGTGCACCCCGAGGTCGCCTCCGCCGTACAGGCTCTCCGGCGACGCCCCGGGCGCGAGCAGGTGCCGGGGCAGGTCCGCGCCCTCCCACGCGGCGCGTGCGACCAGGACGAGCACCCGCTCGTCGGCCGTCTCGCGCAGGTACGCCACCGCCTCGGGGCTCACGACCGCCCAGCGCATGCCCCCCTCGCGCAGGGCCCGGGACCCGCGCCGCACCGCGATGAGCGAGCGGTAGATCTCGAACGTCCCCGCGTCCCAGCGGGCTCCCCCGCCGGCGTCGATGTCCGCCCACGGCATCGCGACCCGCGCGTGCTCGCCGTTGGTGCCCGTCAGCCCGCCCTCGTCGCCGGCGAACATCGCGGGCGTGCCGGGGTAGGTGAACAGCAGCCCGGCGGCCAGCTCGACGCGCTCGCGCGTGCCGACGACCGTCCGCAGGCGTGCCGTGTCGTGCGAGCCGAGCATGTTCCACTGGTGGGTCGTCACGGCCCACGGCACCGTCGAGTCGAAGTCCCGCATCGTGTCGACCATCGACACGCCGTCGCGGCGCGGGATCGGCACGGGCATCCCGAGGAAGCCGAGGTCGAGGTCCGGGTCCACCAGCCACGTCCAGACGGGCCGGGTGAACGCCGAGTAGTTCATGTTGGCGTGCCAGCCGCCCGCCGCCAGGTCCGTCCCGGCGTCGTGGAAGTGCTCCGAGACCAGCACCGCCTCGGGGTTGAGGGCGTGCATGGTCGCGCGGATGGTGCGGGCCACCTGCAGCGTCAGGTCGTCGTCGGCGTACCGGCCGGTCATGTTGGCCACGTCGATGCGCCAGCCGTCCAGCGAGTACGGCTCCACCAGCCAGCGACCGATCACGGAGTCCGGGCCCTCGATCATGCGGCCGGCGAGCGCTCGGGCGTTGTAGTTGAGCTTGGGCAGCGACGCGTGCTCGAGCCAGCCGACGTACCCCGGGTCGTCGTCGGTCCAGTAGTAGAACGACGCCTCCTCGACGGAGCGGTCGGCCCGCGCGCGCGCGAACCACTCGTGGCCGGCGCCGGTGTGGTTCGTCGTGAGGTCGCCCAGGATCCGCATGCCGCGGCCGTGCACCGCGCGGCTCAGGGACGCGAACGCTGCGTCCCCGCCCAGCAGCGGGTCGACGACGTCGAACGTGCTCGCGTCGTACCGGTGGTTGGACCGGCCGGGGAACACGGGCGTGAGGTACAGGGTGTCGACCCCGAGCCGCTGCAGGTGGTCCAGACGCTGCTCGATGCCGGCCAGGTCGCCCCCGAAGTACTGCTGAGCGACGCCCCGACCCTCGCCGATGGGCTCGTCGTCCCATCGCGCCGGCAGCGCCCAGTCAGGCAGCGGGCCGTGGTCGTGCCCCGACCGCGCGAACCGGTCGGGGAACACCTGGTACACCACCGACGTGTCCATCCAGGCCGGCGCCGGGTCGTGCACGGTCAGCCGGAAGTCGCCCGCGTCGGGCACGTCCCGCGCATGCAGGCCGCGGCCGTTGAGCCAGCGGTAGCCGCCGGGCTCGTCGAGCAGCACGCGGTAGCCCGCCACCGGGTTGTGCACGGGCACCTCGCCGACGTACCAGCGTGCGTCGGCGTCGACCCGCTCGAGGCGGGTGGGCACCATCCGCGGCTCGGCGTCGCGCACCGTCCGCAGCCAGACGGCCCGCTCCGTGCCCGAGACGGGCACCCGGATGCGCACGGGGACGACGTCGCCGAGGCGCGGGGTGGCGCGCCGGACGTACTGCTCGGACCCGTCGTGGTGCGGCTGGTCGAGCAGATGGTGCGGACGGCTCATCCCTTGACCGACCCCGCCGTCAGCCCGCCGACGATGTACTTCTGCAGCGCGAAGAAGAGTGCGATCACGGGGATGGCCGCGAGCACCGCTCCGGCCGCGAACACGCCCCACTTGGCGGTGCGCTCGTCGGCCGCCCAGGAGTACAGACCGAGGGCGACGGTGTACTTGTTGACCTTCCCGAGGACGACGGACGCGATGAGGTACTCGCCGTAGGTGGAGATGAAGGACAGCAGGCCGACGACCGCGAGGATGGGCGTGACCAGCCGCAGGATGATCCCCCAGAAGATCTGGGCGTGGGTGGCGCCGTCGATCTTCGCGGCCTCGTCCAGCTCGCGCGGGATCGTGTTGAAGAACCCGTACATGAGGAACGCGTTCACGCCGAGCGCGCCACCCAGGTAGACCATGATGATGCCCAGCTGGCTGTTGAGGCCGAGTGCCGGGAAGACCTTCCCGATGCTGAGCAGCAGCAGGAAGATCGCCACGAACGCGAGCGTCTGCGGGAACATCTGGAACAGCAGGAGCGCCGTCAGCGAGCCGTGCCGGCCCTTGAACCGGAACCGCGAGAACGCGTAGGCCGCCGCAGCCGCCATGAGCACGGTGCCGATGGCGGTCGCCGTCGAGATGATGAGCGAGTTCACGAACCAGGTCGGGTAGTCCGTGCCGACGAGGTCGGCGAAGTTCTCGGTCCCGACGGTGCGGAACAGCACGTTCGACCCGGTGAGCGTGCCGCCGGGGTTGAGCGACGCCGACACGAGGTACACGAACGGGAAGAGGCAGAGCACGATCGCCACGATGGCGACGACGTGCCGCCACCCGACCTCGCGCCACCACCGCATGCCGGTGACGGACGTGTGGAGCTCCACGGACTTCCGGGGCTTCGTCTTCCGGTCGACCGTCGTGGTGGTCATCACAGCTCCTCGAGTCGACGCGTGCGACGGAAGCCGGCCCAGGAGATGGCGCCGACGATGATGAAGATGAGGATCGACAGCGCGCTGGCCAGGCCGTACTGCTTGAGGCCGCTCTCGAACGCCACGGAGTAGACCATCGAGATGAGCAGGTCGGTATGGCCGACGAGGATCGGCGTGCCCTGGAAGTTCGGACCGCCGCCGGTGAGCAGGTAGATCAGCGTGAAGTTGTTGAAGTTGAACGCGAACGAGGCGATCAGCAGCGGGGCGACCGCCACCATGAGCAGCGGCAGGACGATCGAGCGCTGGACCCGCGCCGCCCCGGCCCCGTCCATGCGCGCGGACTCGATCACGTCGCCGGGGATCGACTGCAGCGCCCCGGTGCACACCAGGAACATGTAGGGGAAGCCGAGCCAGAGGTTGACCCCGAGGATCGACAGCTTGGCCAGCCACTCGTTGGTCAGCCAGGGGACCTCCGCGCCGCCCAGCAGCACCTCGTTGATGAACCCGAACCGCTCGTTGAGCAGGCCGCGCCAGACCAGCGCCGAGATGAACGCCGGCAGCGCGTACGGCAGGAGGAGCAGGGAGCGGTAGATCCGCCGCCCCTTGACGCGCGGGTCGTTGAACACGACCGCGAGGAAGAGTCCGACCGCGAACGTCGTGACGACCGAGAGGATCGCGAAGGCGAAGGTCCACCAGAGGATCGAGAAGAACGGTCCGGCGATGCGCGAGTCGGTGAAGAACGCCGTGAAGTTCTCGAAGCCGACCGTGACCCGCCAGCCGGGCAGCAGCACGGCGCCGTCCTCGGACACGAAGTTGCCGTGGTCGGACGGGGTGTACACCGTGCCGTCGGTGGTGTCGGTCATGGTGTCGGCGGCCTCGTCGTACACGAGCGTCGACTCGTAGACGTAGCCCGTGGACCCGTCCTGGGTGCGCAGCGAGCCGTCGTTCGGGTCGTCGGAGACCGGGACCCGCAGGCTGGTGATCGCCTCCTGCTGCTGGGCGATCTGCGCGAACTGCAGGACGTCGTAGCCGGGGACCTCGGTGACCTTGTCGCTCTCGACGGTGGCGTCGTCGACGGGCTCGAGCGGCTGGTCCGCCGTGCCGACCTGGACGGTGCCGTCCTCGTCGACGATCGCGAAGCCGAGCTCGTCGCCCTGCGTGACCACCGTCAGCGGGAAGCTGGGCGAGCCCTCCACCCGGCGCTCCGTCTGGATGAGGATCGCCTCGATGGCGTCGGCCTTGTCGGAGTTGTGGCCGTCGCCGTAGTTCGTGAACGCGACGTAGCCCGTGTAGACCATCGCGAACAGCTGGTAGACGAGCAGGAAGAGCAGCCCCGGCACGAGGTACTTGGCCGGGACCATGCGCCGCGAGAAGTAGACCCAGTTGACGACGACGAGCGCGAAGACCAGGAAGACGACGATCGCCCACGAGCTCACCGCGGCGGCGGCGAGGATGCCGTAGATGCCGAGGGCGTCGACGAGGGCGACGAGGAGGAGCTTGGCGACGAAGCCCGGGGACATGTTCCGCGCGTGCGAGTCGCCGGAGCGGGTGCGGCGGGGGCCGTCCTCGGGAGGCGGAAGCGCCCCCCGAGAGGCGACGTCCTGAGCGGTCTGCTGGTCCGTCATGAGGTCCTCCGTGCTTCGCGTCGTCGCGCGGCGACAGGGCGGGGCGCTACCCGCGGTGGAGCGAGGGCGTGGTGCGACTTCGACCGACGGTCCGATCCTGGCAGGGGTCGGACCGCTCGGCCTGGCGAAGGCTCGCCGGGGCCCCCGCAGGGACCCCGGCGAGCCTGTCGATCGGCGTCAGCTGCCGTCGATCGCGCCCTGGATGTTGGCCGTCATCGTGTTCCAGGCCGCCGGAGCGTCGGTCGCCTGGCCGCTGATGATCTGGACCTCGGTGGTGCCCCAGAAGCCCCAGACGGAGCCCATCTCGGGGATCGAGGGCATCGGCGCACCGGTCGCGCCGGCCTCGTTGAAGCCCTTGAGGATCGGGTCGTCGACCTTCTCGGCCGAGGCCGTGAGGGCCGGCAGGCGGCCGCCGAGGTCGTAGAGCTCCGACTGGATCTTCTCGGTGGTGAGGAAGTTGACGACGAACTCGTTGGCGAGCACGGCGTTCTTCGACTTCGAGGAGATGAACGCGCCCTGCACGCCGACGAACGGCTGCGCGGGCTGGCCACCGGCCGACGGCACGGGCAGGACGGAGATGTCCAGGCCGGCGTCGGTGAACGCCGTGGTGTTCCACGGGCCGGTGATGATGTACGGCGCCTGGCCGTCGAGGAACGCCTGCTTGGCCTTCTCGCCGTCGACCGCCTGGTCGAGGACCTTCTCCTGGCCGAGCTTGGCCAGGTAGCTGGCGAACGCGTCGCCGGCCGGGCCGCCGAGGCCCAGCGTCGTGTTGTACGAGCCGTCAGGGTTCGACTCGAACACCGGGGCGCCGAACGACGTCTGCAGCGGGTACAGGTGGTACGCGTCGCCCTCGGCACCCTGCTGGATGATGACCGAGAACGGCGTGCCGGCGCCCTGCGCCTGCGTCACGAGCTCGTCGAAGGTCGTCGCCGGGGTGTCCTTGAGGATCGCGTTGTTGCGGACCAGCGCGATGTTCTCGATGGCGTACGGCGTGCCGTACTGCGCGCCGTCGTAGGCGAACGCCTGGAGCGCGGCCGGCGAGAAGCCCTCGGCCTTGTCGCCCAGCTCGACCGGCGCGATGACGCCGTTGTTGACGAACTCACCGGTCCAGTCGTGCGCGCCGATGATGACGTCCGGACCCTCGCCCGTCGGCACCTGGGCCACGAAGTCCGTGCGGATGTCGCCCGACACCTTCTGCACCAGGTCGACCTTGACGCCGGTCTCCGCCTGGAACTCCTCGACGATCGGCTTCATCACGTCGATGCGGGTCTCGTCGACCCACATCGTCAGCGTGCCGGTGAGGCTGGCGCTCTCGCTCGGGGCGGCCGACGAGTCGTCGCCGCTGTCTCCAGAACCTGAGCACGCGGTGAGCGCCAGCGCGAGGCCGAGCGTCGCCGCGACGACAGGGATGCTCCGTCGCATCGTCATCTCCAAAACAGTCTGTGGGGTGCGCCCGCGTTCGGCGGATCCCCACCGACGCTGGCCTGATATCGCAGAAGTTAGCGTCGTTGCCACGGGGCTTGCAAGTCGTTACGGTAACTTTCAGGCAACGGTTTCAGCGGGTGCCCGACACGGCCCGCGACGACCTTCATGAACGACTACGGACGAGGAGGTCCGGTGTCCCCTACGCTGCCGCCTGTGCGCACCCGTCTGACGGATCTGGCCGAGCAGGCCGGCGTCAGCACGGCCACGGTGTCTCGGGTCCTCAACGGCAAGCATGGCGTGTCGGCCCAAGCCCGCCAAGCCGTGCTGGCGGCCCTCGACGTGCTCGGGTACGAGCGACCCGAGAAGCTGCGCACGCGCTCGGCCGGCCTGGTCGGTCTCGTCGTCCCCGAGCTGTCCAACCCCGTGTTCCCCGCGTTCGCGCAGGTCATCGAGACCATGCTCACGGAGCGCGGGTACACGCCGCTGCTCTGCACGCAGTCCCCCGGCGGCACCACGGAGGACCAGTACGTCGAGATGCTGCTCGAGCACGCGGTCGACGGGATCGTGTTCGTCTCCGGGCTGCACGCCGACACGACCGCGAGCAAGGACCGGTACCACCGCCTGCGCAGCCGGGGGATGCCGATCGTGCTGGTCAACGGGTTCGCCCAGGGTGTCGACGCCCCCTCGGTGTCCACCGACGACTCGGCCGCGCTCGACCTCGCCTTCCGGCACCTGGTCTCGCTCGGGCATCGCTCGATCGGTCTAGCGATCGGCCCGGAGCGCTTCGTCCCCGCCGCGCGCAAACGGGTGGAGTTCGCGATCAACCTGGAGCGCCACCTCGGCGTGACGGACGCCGACGGCCACGTGGTCACCACGCTGTTCACCGTCGAGGGCGGCCAGGCGGCCGCGCTCGAGCTCATCGACAGCGGCCACACGGCGATCATCTGCGGGTCGGACCTCATGGCGCTCGGTGCCATCCGCGCGGCCCGGTCCCGCGGGCTGTCGGTGCCGGGCGACCTGTCGGTGGTCGGCTTCGACGACTCGCCGCTGATCGCGTTCACCGACCCGCCGCTCACCACGGTGCGCCAGCCCGTCCTCTCGATGGGTCACGCCGCGGTCTCCGCGCTCGTGTCCGAGATCAACGGGACCCCGGCGTCGCGCACCGAGCTGAAGTTCCACCCCGAGCTCATCGTCCGCGGCTCCACGGGCGCTGCACCCGTGCTGACCTCGGCCGCTGTGACCACCGAGGCCTCCGCCGTACTCTGATCGGACGCGAGCGGCACCCTGAGTGCGCTCCGTGTCCGGCAACGGCGCCTCTCCCCCTGTCTAGACCCCCCGAAGTGAGGCATGCCCGCATGACGACGACCGACACCCGACCCCTGCGCACCCTGGTGCACACCGCCGGATCGCCCGACGGCGAGTGGTGGCGGGATGCCGTGATCTACCAGGTCTACCCGCGCTCGTTCGCGGACGCGTCCGGCGACGGGATCGGCGACCTGCCCGGCGTGACCGCGCGCCTCGACCACCTCGCGGAGCTGGGCGTCGACGCCGTGTGGCTCTCGCCGTTCTACCGCTCGCCGCAGGCCGACGCCGGCTACGACGTGGCCGACTACCGCGACGTCGACCCGCTGTTCGGCACGCTCGCCGACTTCGACGAGATGCTCGAGCGGGCGCACCGCCTCGGCCTGCGCGTGATCGTCGACCTGGTGCCCAACCACACGTCCGACGAGCACGTGTGGTTCCAGGCCGCACTCGCCGCAGGCCCGGGCTCGCCCGAGCGCGCCCGCTACCTGTTCCGCGACGGCCGCGGCGTCGACGGCGCGGAGCCGCCCAACAACTGGCAGTCGATCTTCGGCGGGCCGGCATGGACCCGGACCACCGACCCCGACGGCACGCCCGGCGAGTGGTACCTGCACCTGTTCGACTCGCGCCAGCCCGACCTCGACTGGGAGCACCCCGAGGTCCGCGCCGAGTTCGAGGACGTCCTGCGCTTCTGGCTCGACCGCGGGGTCGACGGATTCCGGATCGACGTCGCGCACGGCATGGTCAAGGCGCCGGGGCTGCCCGACTGGGACGGCCACGTCTCCATGATCGAGGGGTCCGACGACGTCGAGCCGACCGACACGGTCTCCGGCGCGGGCAACCAGGGTCCGATGTTCGACCAGGACGGCGTGCACGACATCTACCGCGCCTGGAACCGGGTGCTCGCGGAGTACGACGGCGACCGTGCGCTCGTCGCCGAGGCCTGGGTGGAACCCCTGTCGCGGCTGACGCGCTACGTCCGGCCGGACGAGATGCAGCAGGCCTTCAACTTCGCGTTCCTGGCGACCCACTGGGACGCCCCGGCGCTGCGCACGGTGGTCGAGGCCTCCTACCGGGCGGCGGACGTCGTCGGCGCCCCGACCACGTGGGTGCTGTCCAACCACGACGTGGTCCGGCACGCGTCGCGGCTCGGCCTGGCGGAGCCCGGCTCGCGGCCCAACGGCATCGGGCACGGCGACGAGCAGCCCGACGAGGCCCTCGGCCTGCGGCGCGCCCGCTGCGCGTCGCTGCTCATGCTCGGCCTGCCCGGCTCCGCGTACCTGTACCAGGGCGAGGAGCTGGGGCTGCCCGACCACACGTCGCTCGACGACGACCTGCGCCAGGACCCTGCGTTCTTCCGGACCGGAGGCGCCGAGCGGGGCCGCGACGGCTGCCGTGTCCCCCTGCCCTGGGCGTCCGACGAGGCCGGGTTCGGGTTCTCCCCCACCGGCGTGACGTGGCTCCCGCAGCCCGCGGCGTGGGCGTCCTACGCGCTCGACGCGCAGCGCGGCGTGGCCGGCTCGACGTACGAGACCTATCGCGCGGCGCTCCAGCTGCGCCGGGAGTCGGGTCTGGGATCCGGCGGCATGGAGTGGCTGCACGGGCTCGGCGACGACGTCATCGCGTTCGTGAACCGGGACGTCCTGGTCGTCGCCAACCTCGGCTCGTCGCCGGTGGCGCTGCCCGCGGGCGCCGAGGTGCTGCTGGCGTCGATCGACCCGGCGGTCGACGACGACGGGTCCGTGCTGGTCCCGTCCGACGCGACGGTCTGGGCCCGCTACACCGTCTGACCTGCAGGGACGGCCCCACTACGGTGGGGCCGTCCTTCGTCATGGTCGGCGGGCGACGTCCCATGCCTGGGCCGAGCCTGGAGGCACGACGACCGTGAGCTTCCCGCCGTCGACCGTGGACCGCACGCAGTCGTCCGTCGACAGCACGTCGCAGTAGTCGCCGTCCGGCAGGCTCGTGGTCAGCTCGGTGCGCAACTCCTGGTCGCCGGCGTTGACGACGACGAAGCCCCGCTCCCCGCGGCCCAGCGCGGCCGCGTCGCCGTCGGACCACTCGTCGACCGTCGGGGCGTCGCCGACGACGTTGCGCCAGCCGACCATCCCCTCGATCTGCGGCCAGCGGTGCTGGCAGACCCAGGCGCCGTCCGCGAGGTCCGCGTCGGGGCCGGGGGTGTCGCCGCACGAGGCGTCGAGCACGCGACCGTCCGCGTCCTGCGGCGGCCCGGCGTCGCGGTCGGAGAACGCGTAGCCCGTGTACACCGCCGGCGTGCCGTAGCTGCCGGCCAGCATGAGGACGTTCGCCAGCGCGTACTGCGCGCCGTCGGCGTAGCTGAGCGTCGAGCCGTTGCGCTCGGTGTCGTGGTTGTCGACGAAGATCACCGCGTCGTCGGAGGGCAGGTAGCTCGACGTGGTGCCCAGGTCGAGCGCGAGCCCGGGCGAGCCCGCGAGCACGCCCTGGATGTCCTTGCCCCACGAGAACTCGTACACCTTGCCGTTGCCGGTGTACTGCTCGGGCGTGACGGGCTCGCCGCTGCCGCGGATGACCTCCTGCGCGATCCCGGTGCCGTCCGGGAGCTGGCCCACGACCGCCGCGATGTCCTCGGGCGCCATGTGCTTGGCCGCGTCGATCCGGAAGCCGTCGACGCCCAGCGACAGCAGGTCCTGCAGGTAGGCGACGATCGTCGACCGCACGTGCTCGGTCTCGGTGGCCAGGTCGGCGAGGTTGACCAGCTCGCACGTCTGCACCTGGGCGGCGACGTGGTAGTCGGCGATGTCGTCGTTCGCGGTCAGCCCGCAGTGGTGGAAGTCGGCGTCGGTGTAGATCCCGGGGTAGTCGTAGTGCGTGTACGACGAGCCCGCCCAGCCCGTGCCCGGCGCGTCCTGGCCCGTCATGTGGTTGACGACGGCGTCGGCCCAGACGTCGACACCGGCGTCGTGACACGTCTGCACCATCGCCGCGTACTGCTCGCGCGTACCCAGCCGCGACTCGACCCGGTAGCTCACCGGCTGGTACGCGGTCCACCACTGGTCGCCCAGGATGTGCTCCTGCGGCGGGCTGGTGAGCACCCACGCGTACCCGGCCGGCCCGAGGTGGTCGGTGCACTCGATGGCGATCGAGTCCCAGGTCCACTGGAACATCTCGACGCCCACGTCGTGGCCTCCCCCGTCGGGCGGCGACGCCGACGGCTCGGGCGTGCCGCTGCACGCCGCGAGGAGCAGCAGGGCGCCGACCAGGGCGGTCGCGCGGGCGGTCAGGTGCGTCATCGTCACCACCGGGTGAGGCTGCAACCTTGCAGCAACTTGCAGGACGCCACACCCTAGAACGTGACGGCGGTTCCCACCAGCACCAGCTCCGACGTGTGCGACCCCTCGATCCCGACGCCCGGGGGCCGCGGCGCGAAACCGGGGAGCTCCTCCAGGCCGTCGCTACCGTCCGCCACCTGCAGGACCGCGTCCTGGTCGCCCGAGAGCGTCAACGTGACGTGCACGCCGTCGGCCGGCGGCGCGTTGAACACGACCGCGAACGTGCCGTCGGACACCGGGACGTCCCGACCCTCGACCTCCGCGGACTGCACTCCCGCGTCGGCCATCGTCAGCGACACCAGCCGCACCTGCCGTTGTGGCGTGATCGTCAGCTCGAGGGTGCGGACGCCGCCCGCCGTGGTGTCGGAGTCCGTCGTCACCTCGGGCGCCGGCAGGTCGGCGGCCTCGGCCCCACCCGTCCAGACGCCCGTCCCGAGCAGCGGGAACGTCGCGTGCACGTCCTGGTGCTCCGAGACGAACTGGCTGGTCCAGTCGCTCGGGCTGACCTCGGAGCTGACCCACCGGGCCTGGCCGGTGTCGGCGTCGAGCGCGTACATGAGCTGGGTGGGCAGCGGGTGCTTCTCGTCGAACCTGTCGACGACGAGCCCGGCGCCGACGCACACGACCGCGACTGCCCCGGCGACGAGGGCCGGGAGCAGCGCGCGGCGTCCGCTCGGGACCAGCCGGTCGACGACGGGGAGCACCGCCAGCCCGAGCAGCACCGCGAACAGCGCCGGCGCCGCGCCGGTGGCCAGCCCGAGCGCGGGCAGGAACAACAGCACGATCGGCGCCAGCACCACGACGGCGACCGCCCCGACCACGGTCGCCGTGACGACCTTGCCGGTGTCACCGAGGCGCAGCGCGACGATCCCGCCGACGCCGCCGGCGAGGGCGGGCAGCGCGGCGAGGTACGAACCGCCGGGCGTGACCGCGGCGAGCACCAGGCCGAGCACGGCGAGCCAGCCGAGCGCACCGATCACCAGCGCGGGCGCGCCGAGCCGGCCGCGGAGGGCGCCGAACCAGAGCATCAGCACGGTCGCGACGAGCGCCATGAGCGCCGCGCGGAACCACCACGGCTGCCACGGGTCGAGCATCTCGCCGTACCCGGGCCGCAGCGCGACCAGCAGCATCCAGAACAGCTGCGCGACGACCGCGGCCAGCGCGATCGGCGCCAGCCCCCACGCGAACCCGGCGACCAGCCGGCGCCCGCGAAGCAGGCCCGCCCGCACCGACAGCCACCCGAGGGCGACCACGGCCAGCGCCGCCAGGATCGCGACCGGCCACACCAGCCATCCGGGGTACCGCGCGAGCTCGCCGAGCACCGGGAAGTACGTGGCGTCGTCCGCCGACGGGACGCTCAGCGCGGCGAGGTCGTCGTTCCCGAGGTGCCGGGCCAGCGCGAGCGCGTTCGAGCCGTGGTGCTGCAGGCTCGCGAGGTCCATGTACTCCGGCCGGTCCTCCGGCGAGTGGTAGACCGCCGAGCCGTCGATGTACGCCGAGTTGAGGCCGGTGAACCGGTCCTGCTCGCGGAACGGCGTGAAGTCGGTGTCGTTGGGCAGGATCCGGTAGACCTCGACCGCCATGCTGCTGCCGACCGGGTGCGGCACGGTCGAGTAGACGTCGACCAGGGCGGCGTTGCCGCGGGACGTCTCGAACATGATCGCCGGGCCCGACGCGCCGCGCGCCTCGACGTTGAGCACCACGCCGCCGTCGGCGCCGAGCGGGTCGTCGTGCACGAACGCCTCCGCGCCGCACAGGCACGCCTCCTCGGCGTCCGTGAACACGAGCACGACGTCGTTCTTCAGCGCCGGCCCCTCGCGCAGGGCGCGGACGGTCTCGAGCAGGGTCGCGGTCCCCGCGCCGTCGTCGTTGGCGCCGTAGGACACCTGAACCGAGTCGTAGTGGGCCACCAGGAACAGCCGGCCGGTCGAGTCCGTCCCGGGAAGCACGGCGACCACGTTCTGCACGGCGGCGAGGCCGTACCCGCTGCCCAGGGCGCCTGTCGCGCCGACGCCGTCCACGACCTCCGGCTCGAGGCCGAGGTCCGTCAGCGTGTCGACGATGTGGTCGCGCACGTCGCCCGCCGCGTCGCTGCCCGCCGGGTGGACCTCCTGGCCGATGGTCTGCACGTGCTCGAACGCGCGCTGTGCGCTGAACTCGCCGGCGGGCGCGTCCGCCGGGGCGGGCGCCGGCGGCCAGACGGTCCAGAGGCTGACCACGGTCAGTGCGACGAGGACGAGCAGGCTCAGCAGGGAGAGGCCGCGGGACCTCGTCGTCACGTTCACGGCGACCATGATCCCTGGTGGGACGCGGTGCTCAGGACCACCACGCCGCTCCTAGGGTTGTCCCCGTGCCTCGCGTCCTCGTCAACGGTCCCGCGTCCTGGAACACCCTCGTCCGCCTCGCCGCGCTCCCCGAGCCGCGCTCGCAGACGCTCTTCGCGCACGGCCATCATGACGGCCTGGGCGGGACGTCGGCCGGCAAGGCGCTGACGCTGGCGGCGCTGGGCGTCGACGTCACGCTCCGCACCGCTATCGGCGACGACCGCGAAGGGGCGCTGGTCCGCGCCGCGCTCGCGCAGCCGCGGATCAGTGTGGTCGCGCAGCCGGTCTCGACGACCGAGCGCCACGTCAACCTCATGGCCGAGGACGGGTCGCGGGTGTCGATCTACCTGGAGCTGCCGTCGCCGACGCCGGACCCCGTGCCCTCGTTCGACGGGGTGGACGTCGCCGTCCTCGACCTGGCCGACCACAGCCGCCCGCTCCTGCCGGCCGCCCGGGCCGCGGGTGTCCCGGTCTGGTGCGACGTGCACGACGACGACGGCGTCGGCGACTACCCGCGCGACTTCGTCGCCGGTGCGGACGTCCTGCTGGTCAGCGCGGCGCGGCTGGCCGACCCGCGCGCCTACCTCGCCGACGCCGTCGCCCGCGGGTGCCGGCTCGCGGTCTGCACGGACGGGGGCGCCGGCGCGCTCGCGCTCGACGCCGACGGGTGGATCGAGGTCCCGACGGCCCCGGTCGACGTCGTCGTCGACACCAACGGCGCGGGCGACGCGTTCTTCGCCGGCCTGCTCAGCGGTGTGCTGGAGGGGTTACCCGTGGAACGGGCGCTGGCGCGCGCGTCGGCGGCGGGGGCGGTCGCGGTGGGCA